>NZ_JANJFJ010000463.1:0-3123 GCF_024626565.1 Microbacterium sp. zg.Y909 | reverse complement strand
CAGAGCGCACGCGGCACCTATGAGGTGCCGGCGGCGCGGGTTGTGCCCCTGCTGTCGAGCCTGCTGGGAACCGGGCGATGAGCGCGTTCGCCCGCGCCCTGTACCGCGTCCGCGGCCCGCTCTACTACGGCGCCGCGCTGGTGCTCATCGTCGGCCTGCTGCTGGGCCTCGTGCTCGACGGCGGCACCGCCGATCGCGTCCGCAGCGCGCTCATGGGCGCCGCCCTCGTCGTGGCGATCGCGTGCGGCATCCTCGTCGCGCTGGGCCCGCGTCTGCTGCCGACGCAGTCCGCCCGCACCGTGCAGTCGCCCGTGCGGGGCCGATGGGTCGCCGTCAACAGCCCCGCATCGGCCGTTCCCAGCCACGGTGTGCGGACGTACGGCCAGGCCTATGCGATCGATCTGGTCTTCGACCCCACCGACAACCCGCGCCCCGCATTCGGGGGTCCGCGGGCGATGCCCCCGGCGTCTGACTATCCCGCCCTCGGTCAGCCCGTGCTCGCGATGATCGACGGAGTCGTCGTTCGGGCGTCCGGCGGGCGCCGCGATCACCGCGCCCGGGCGAACACGATGGGCGTGGTCTACATGACATGGGAAGGCATGCTGCGCGAGATCGGCGGGCCCGGGTTCATCGTCGGCAACCACGTCACGATCCGCGGCGACGACGGCTCCTACGCCCTCGTCGCCCACCTGCAGCGGGGCTCGGTGACGGCCCGCCGGGGTCAGCGCGTGGTCGCGGGGCAGCAGATCGGCCGCTGCGGCAACTCCGGCAACAGCAGCGAGCCGCACGTGCACGCCCAGCTGATGGACCGCGCGTCACTGTGGACGGCGCAGGGTGTGCCTCTGGCGTTCGCCGGCATCCGGACCGACGTCGCCGCCGAGCCGTATGACGGACTTCCGCCGAACGGTGAGCACCTCGTCGCCGGCGTCCGCACCCTCTCGTGAGCGCGGACGGCCGTCACCCGCCCGCGGTGCCAGGTCGAGGACCCCTCGTGGCGCGCCGCGCGGCGGTCGTCATGCGGATGCGCCTGCCGCCCCGGCGCGGGGCCGCCGCTGCCGCCGCGGCGGACGCCCCCGTGCTGCTCGCGGCCGGCCGGCAGCCGCGAGCAGGCTGAACACTCCCGTGAAGAGCAGCCCGGCGAAGGCGTGGAGGAAGCCACGCGTCACAGCCCCCGGCGCGAGGTCGGGATCCCCTGCCAGCAGCGCGATGACGATCCCTCGCTCGACGGCGACGGCACCGACCGGAAGCCAGACGACGAACCACAGTGGGCGCCCAGGGCGGATCAGCAGGCTCACGGTCCACGTGACGAGCACGGCCGTCAGCAGAAGGCTGGAGATGAACACGGGCACCGCGGGGACATCGCTCAGCACCGTCGGGGCCCAGCTGCCGTGCGTCTTCCGAGGCAGCAGAACGAGGGAAACCCGCCCGACTTCGAGCGCGTGCGCGGCGCGGATCGTCTGGCGCAGGGCGAGCACGCCGATCAGGCCGGCCACCACCACCACCGCGCCCCTGGTCGCCATGATGTCCAGGACCAGCCCCGCGAGCGTACGCCTGCGCGTCAACGACGACCCCCTCGTTCCCGTGACGGTGACGAACCTACCGCACGCGGGCAAGTGCCTTGGAAACGACGAAACCCCCGGTCGCCCGGGGGTTTTCGTCTTGCTGGGGTACCTGGACTCGAACCAAGAACAACGGAACCAGAAACCGCCGTGTTGCCAATTACACCATACCCCATCGGTGTGAAGTCACCCTCGCACCGAAGATCAAGCCTACCCGATCCGCGCCGTACGCACCAAACCGGGCACCCCGGGCGTGGCGCGACCGGTCAGGCCGAGCGCTCGACCAGCCCGCCGAGGCGGCGCAGCGTCTCGGCCTTGCCGAGCAGCTCCATCGACTCGAACAGCGGCGGCGAGATGCGGCGTCCGCTCAGCGCCACGCGCAGCGGACCGTAGGCGACGCGGGGCTTGAGTCCCAGCCCTTCGATGAGCGCCGCGGCCAGCGCCTCCTGCACAGCGGCGGCCGTGAAGGACTGCTCGGCAACGAGTTCCAGCGCGGCGACCGATGCCACGAGCACCTCATCGGCATTCGCCGGCAGGGACTTCAGCGCATCGTCCTGGTACTCGATCTCATCGGTGAAGAGGAAGCCCAGGAGCGCCGGGACCTCCCCCAGCAGCTGCACGCGCTCCTGCACGAGCGGGGCGGATGCCGCGATCATCTGCTGCTGCTGCGGCGTCGGCGGGTCGGCGACGACACCCGCGTTCACGAGGTAGGGGACGATGCGGGCTGCGAAGTCCTCGGCATCCAGCATGCGGATGTGGTCGCCGTTGATGGACTCGGCCTTCTTCTGGTCGAACCGGGCCGGGTTGGGGTTGACGTCGACGATGTCGAAGGCGGCGATGAACTCCTCGAGGGAGAACACGTCGCGGTCGTGCGACAGCGACCATCCGAGGAGGGCGAGGTAGTTGAGCAGGCCCTCATGGATGAAGCCCTTCTCCCGCTGCAGGAAGAGGTCGGCCTTCGGGTCGCGCTTGGAGAGCTTCTTATTGCCCACCTCGCCGAGCACGAGCGGCATGTGGCCGAACCGGGGCACGAAGGGGGTGACGCCGGCGTCGATCAGCGCGGCGTAGAGCGCCAGCTGACGGGCGGTCGAGGGCATGAGGTCTTCACCGCGGATGACGTGGGTGATGCCCATGAGCGCATCGTCGACCGGGTTGGTGAAGGTGTAGAGCGGCTGTCCGCCGGCGCGCACCACGACGAAGTCGGGGAAGGAGCCTGCGGGGAAGGTGACCTCGCCGCGGATGAGGTCGACGTAGGTGACGTCTTCGTCCGGCACGCGCAGGCGCCACGCCGGCTCGCGGCCCTCGGCGCGGAAGGCGGCTTTCTGCTCGTCGGTGAGGTGGCGGTCGAAGTTGTCGTAGCCGAGCTGCTTGGCGCGGCCGTTGGCTTCGTTGCGGGCGTCGATCTCCTCCGCGGTGGAGTACGACTCGTAGACGGCCCCCGCATCGATGAGCTGCTGCAGCACGCCGGCGTAGATGTCGCCGCGCTGGGACTGCCGGTACGGAGCGTGCGGACCGCCCTTCTCCACACCCTCGTCCCAGTCGATCTCGAGCCAGGTCAGCGCGT
>NZ_JANJFJ010000462.1:0-3130 GCF_024626565.1 Microbacterium sp. zg.Y909 | reverse complement strand
AGACGCACGAGCTCGCCCTTGGCACGCTTGTTGAAGTGGTTGAGCGCGCGCACCGTGCCGCCGGGTCCCGCGGAGACCACCCGCACGTAGACGCTGTCGACGGTGGCCGGCACCGGGCCCAGCGCGACGTAGGCCTCGGAGCGCAGATCAAGCACGAAGGCGGGGTCCGCGGCGGCGATCGCCGCCGCGACCGGCTCTGCCCAGAACCGCCGCAACGCCGGGAGGCCGGGCAGGCGCGCACCGGCGGCGAGCCGGTACGCCGGAATCAGGTCGAGGGCCGACACCGGCCCGAACGGTGCCGAGTGGATCATCGCCTGGGCGCCGAGCCAGCCGCGGGCGGACTCATCGAGCGATGCCGCACCGAGCGCGTCGAACAGCACCCCGGTGTAGCGGTCGACCGCCGGCATCGTGGCAGCCGTTCGCAGCGCAGCGTTCACCGCCACCTCGCCGCGCTGACGGTCGCTGAGCTTCAGCGCTTTCATCGCGGCCTGCTCGTCGCCGGACAGCGCGACCAGCGCATCGATCACGGCGGCCCGCTGCGGCGCGAGCTGCGGCAAGGCGAGCCCGGTGGCATCCAGGGGCTCGCCCTCGCCACCTGAGCGCTTCGTCTCGGAGGGCGGCAGCAGGATCAGCATCGTGCCTGCCCTGCCACCCCGGAACGCACGAATGCACCGAAGAGCAGGCTCATCCGGTGCATTCGTGCGTTGTCAGCGGTCAGGAGACCAGCGCGGCGTGTCCCGCCACGATGGACAGTTCGTCCCCCGCCATCGACAGGAAACCCTCGCGCGCGTCGGCGACGACCTTGCGGCCGTCCTCGGTGGTGATGCGCACCTGACCTTCGGCGAGGATCGCGAGCACGGGCTCGTGACCGCTCATGAAGCCGATCTCACCCTCGACGGTCTTGGCCACGACGAGGCTCGCCTCACCGGACCAGACCTCCGACTCCGCGGAGACGAGGCTGACGGAGATCGCCATGTCAGCCGTTCTCCTTCTGGATCTTCGCCCACTTCTCTTCGACGTCGGCGATGCCGCCGACGTTGAAGAAGGCCTGCTCGGCCACGTGGTCGAAGTCACCCTTGACGATGGCGTCGAACGACTCGATGGTCTCCTTGATCGGGACCGTGGAGCCCTCGACGCCGGTGAACTTCTTGGCCATGTAGGTGTTCTGCGAGAGGAACTGCTGGATGCGACGTGCACGCGACACGACGACCTTGTCCTCTTCGGAGAGCTCGTCGACACCGAGGATCGCGATGATCTCCTGCAGTTCCTTGTTCTTCTGGAGGATCTGCTTGACGGCGGTGGCCACACGGTAGTGGTCCTCGCCGATGTAGCGGGGGTCGAGGATGCGGCTGGTCGAGGTCAGCGGGTCGACGGCGGGGTACAGACCCTTCGACGCGATCTCGCGGGACAGCTCGGTGGTGGCATCCAGGTGCGCGAACGTGGTGGCCGGCGCCGGGTCGGTGTAGTCGTCGGCGGGCACGTAGATCGCCTGGAGCGACGTGATCGAGTGACCACGCGTCGAGGTGATGCGCTCCTGGAGCACACCCATCTCGTCGGCGAGGTTGGGCTGGTAACCCACGGCCGAGGGCATGCGGCCCAGCAGCGTCGAGACCTCGGAGCCGGCCTGCGTGAAGCGGAAGATGTTGTCGATGAACAACAGCACGTCCTGCTTCTGCACGTCGCGGAAGTACTCCGCCATCGTCAGCGCCGAGAGGGCGACGCGCAGACGCGTCCCCGGCGGCTCGTCCATCTGGCCGAAGACGAGGGCGGTCTTCTCGAAGACGCCCGCCTCCTCCATCTCGTGGATGAGGTCGTTGCCCTCACGGGTGCGCTCGCCGACACCGGCGAACACCGACACGCCACCGTGGTCCTGCGCGACGCGCTGGATCATCTCCTGGATGAGCACGGTCTTGCCGACGCCGGCGCCGCCGAACAGGCCGATCTTGCCGCCCAGCACGTACGGGGTCAGCAGGTCGATGACCTTGATGCCCGTCTCGAACATCTGGGTCTTGGACTCGAGCTGGTCGAAGTTCGGCGCCTGGCGGTGGATGCCCCAGCGCTCGGTGATCTCGATCTTCTCGCCGGGTGCTGCGTTGAGCACGTCACCGGTCACGTTGAAGACCTTGCCCTTGGTGACGTCGCCGACGGGCACAGTGATGGGTCCGCCGGTGTTGCGCACCTCCTGGCCGCGGACGATGCCGTCGGTGGGCTTGAGGGCGATGGCGCGAACCAGGTCGTCGCCGAGGTGCTGAGCGACCTCGAGCGTGATCTCGGTCGACGTGTCGCCGATCGTGATCGTCGTCTTGAGCGCGTTGTAGATCTCGGGGATCGAATCGTGCGGGAACTCGATGTCGACGACGGGGCCGGTGACGCGCGCGACGCGGCCTGTGACCGTGGTCGCCTCGGGTGCGGTGAGAGTCATTGTCTTCTCTTTCGTGGTTCTACTTGCCCGACGCCAGAGCGTCGGCGCCGCCGACGATCTCGGCGATCTGCTGAGTGATCTCCGCCTGACGCGCGTTGTTGCGCAGGCGGGTGTAGTCGGTGATGAGCTTGTCGGCGTTGTCGCTGGCGGACTTCATCGCCTTCTGCGTTGCGGCGTGCTTCGCCGCGGACGACTGCAGGAGGGCGTTGAAGACACGGCTCTGCACGTAGACCGGGAGGAGGGAGTCGAGGACGACCTCCGGGCTCGGCTCGAACTCGTACAGGGGGTACACCTGGCCGGTGTTCTGCTCGTCCGGGCCGGCCTCGACGACCTCGAGCGGGAGCAGTCGCACACGCTCGGGGCTCTGGGTCATCATGCTGACGAACCGGTTGTAGACGAGGTGGATCTCGTCGACGCCGCCCTCTTCGCCGCCGCGGTCGTAGGCGTCCAGCAGGGCGCCCGCGATCAGTTCCGCGGTGTTGAAGTGCGGGGTGTCGGTATCGCCGACCCACTCCCCCTCGGCCCGCATGCGGCGGAACTGGAAGTAGCCCACCGCCTTGCGGCCGACGAGGTAGTACGAGACTTCCTTGCCCTCGGAGCGCAGCAGCTCGGCGAGCTCCAGCGCTTCGCGCAGGATCTGGGAGTTGAAGGCGCCCGCCAGTCCCCGGTCGGAGGCGAAGATGACGATCGCCGAACGGCGGATCACCT
>NZ_JANJFJ010000461.1:0-3154 GCF_024626565.1 Microbacterium sp. zg.Y909 | reverse complement strand
CGGTGAGAAGCGCATGCTCGCCAAGGCACGCCAGATCCTCATCTCCGAGCTCGCTCTGGCCGAGAAGACCGACGAGGAGCGCGCGAGCGTCGTCCTCGACGAGGTCCTCGCCAGCTGACACCGGCGCAACCCGTCGGCGGGTAGGTTCGAGGCGTGAGCATCACGCCTGTTCCCCGTGTCGCCGTCATCGTCGTCGCCGCCGGATCGGGCACCCGTCTGGGTGCGGCCGATCCGAAGGCGTTCGTCGGGCTCGACCAGCACACCATCCTGCGTCACTGCCTCGAGGGCGTCTTCACCGCGCCGAGCGCGCAGGTGATCGTCGTCGCCCCGCCGGGACGCGAGGGCGACGCGCAGACCGATGCCCTTGAGGCCGCCGGCGATCGCCGCGACCTCGTGCAGGTCGTCTCCGGCGGCGCGACTCGTCAAGCATCGGTCGCCGCGGGGCTGCACGCGGTGTGGCCGGATGTCGAGGTCGTGCTCGTGCACGATGCCGCCCGCGCGCTCACGCCGCCGGCGGTGTTCGAGCGCGTCATCGCGGCGGTCGGCGCGGGCGCTGCAGGCGCCATTCCGGTGCTGCCCGTCGTCGACACCCTGAAGCGGGTCGACGGTGCGCGCATCATCGCGGGCGTGGACCGTGCCGAGCTGGCAGCCGCGCAGACCCCGCAGGGGTTCCGTCGGGACGTGCTGGATGCCGCGTACGCGGCTGCCGAGGAGGAGTTCACCGATGACGCGGCGGTGGTGGCATCCGCCGGTCATGAGGTCGTGATCGTCGACGGTTCCGAGATGAGCTTCAAGATCACCACTCCCGCCGACCTCGAGCGCGCCCGGTCACTGGTGTCTCCCGTCCACCCGGCGGCCAGCCGCCTGGATGCCCAGCAGCCCGCCGCGCGCGTGGGGGTCGGCACCGACGTGCACGCGGTCGGCGGCGACGGGACGCTGTGGCTCGCGGGCCTGGAGTGGCCGGGGGAGCAGCCGCTGTCGGGGCACTCCGACGGGGATGCCGTCGCGCACGCCATCGTCGACGCGCTGCTGGCCGCGGCCGGCCTCGGCGACATCGGCACCCACTTCGGCACGGACCGGCCCGAGTACGCCGGTGCGCACGCCGACGCGTTCCTCGCGCGCACCCGCGCGCTGCTCGGCGAAGCAGGCTGGGCCGTGGGCAACGTCTCGGTGCAGGTGCAGGCGCGGCGCCCTCGCTTCGCCGACCGGCGCGCCGAGGCGGAGCGGGTTCTCTCTGCGGCCCTCGGCGGCGCCCCTGTCTCGGTCTCGGCGACGACCACCGACGGATTGGGCTTCACCGGCACCGGTGAGGGTGTCGCGGCGTTCGCGGTCGCGATGATCGTCCCGGCCTGAGCCCGGCCACTTCCTCGCGGCTTCGCGGCCGTGGCCACCAGTCCCGGGCACGCCGAGGTCGTGTGGCGCGCTATTGCGGCAGATCTCGCGTGAAGTAGGTCGAGAGTGGGTCGTCGGTGTAGTCGGCGAACGGCCCGCAGGGCGTGAAGCCCTCGCCGAGGTAGAGCGCCCGTGCGGCGGCGAAGTCGGGCCCCGAGCCCGTCTCGAGCTGAAGGCATGCCAGCCCCATGGTGCGTGCCTCGGCCATGATGTGGCGCAGCAGCGTCCGAGCCACGCCGCGTCGCAGGTGGGTGGGGGCGACCCGCATGGACTTGATCTCGCCGTGGGCGGCATCCCGCCGCTGCAGGGCGCCCACGCCTGCGAGGTCGTCGCTGTCCCAGGCCGACCACACCGTGATGTCGGGATGCCGCAGCTGCTCGACGCCCAGCGCGTGCACGCTCTCGGCCGGGGTCTGGGCGTGCATCGCGTCGAGGTGGGCGGCGATGAGCGCGCAGGTGGCCTGGCCGGTGAGGTCGTCGACGCGTATCTGCAGGGTCATGTGGTGCCTCCTCAGCCTTCGACCGCATACGGTGCGGGGTCTCGGGGCGCGCGCGACCCGACGGCCAGCAGCACCAGGCCCGCAACCAGCACAGCCAGCCCGACCATGGCCGGCGTGCTCAGCCGTTCACCGAGCACGCCGATGCCCAGCAGTGTTGCGGTCAGCGGCTCCGCCAGAGTGAGGGTCGCCGCCGTCGCGGCGGTGAGCCGCAGCAGCCCCCACGTGAACAGCGTGTACGCGATGCCGACGGTCGCGAGCCCGAGCCACAGGGCCATCGCGAGTCCGTCGGGCGATGCCAGCCACGCCAGGTCGGCGAACAGCAGCATGACGACGCCCCAGGCCGCGCCCCCGAGCCCCATGGCCCCGCCGACGGTGAACGGGTCCCAACCGGCATCCATCAGTCGCCGCTGCACGTTGGCCTGTACGGCGAAGGCGGCGCCCGCCGCGAGGGATGCGAGAAGCCCCAGCGGATCGCTGCCGCCGGAGGCCGCGCCGCCCGCGCCCAGCAGCACTACCCCCGCGGTCGCGAGCGCCGTCGCCCCCAGCCACGCGCCCGAGGGGATGCGGCGGGTCAGCGCCCACTCGACCAGCCCCGCGATCACCGGCGCCGAGCCCAGCGCGATCACGGTGCTGACGGCGACGCCGTTGCGCTCGGCGCCGAGAAAGAACAGCGGCTGGTAGAGCGCCAGGCAGGTGCCGGTCGCCGCCATCAGCAGCAGGGCGCGGCGGTTCAGCACCGGCCGCGGGGCGGGGGTGGGGCTGCCGGTGGCCGCTGCGCGGCGGCGATGCCGTGCACCCAGCGAGAACGCGAGGATTGCCAGCGCAGCGCCGCCGATCGTCAAGCGCACCGCCCCGACTGCCCAGGGCGTGCTGTCGTCGGGACCCAGCGCCTGCGCGGTGCCGGTCGTGCCGAAGAGCACGGCGGCAGCGAGGACGGCGAGGACGGGGAACATCACGTCAGTTCTAGCGGACGCGTGTGTCCCGCGTGTGACGCGCGCCTCAGGCCCTGCCCCGCGGCCCGCCCACACCTCGGGGCTTCGGTCGTCGCAAACGGCCCTTTCGGCGCCCGTAGAGGGCGCAGACGTGACGACCGAAGCGCAGGCCGCCGCACGCGCGCGCCCGCGGCGCCGCGCGCGCCCAGGAACCGAGCGCCGCCGCCGGTAGGCTAGAGCAGTGAGTAATGGCGGTACGGGCGTGAAGCTCTATGACACGAAGGCGCAGCAGCTGCGCGACTTCGTCCCCGCCGACCCCGCGAACGTCACC
>NZ_JANJFJ010000460.1:0-3160 GCF_024626565.1 Microbacterium sp. zg.Y909 | reverse complement strand
CTAGGGATCGCTCCAGGGCCGTCGCGCGATCGTTTGTCACAATGCGGCAGTTGATGGCGGAGTTTCCCGAGAGCGTTGGCGCCGACCCCCGAGCAGTGCCCCGCCCTGCGGGACCCGGCATGGGCGCCGTACAGCGCTGCCGACGAATCCGCGGCGGATGCAGTCCCTGCCGGCGCGAGCACGGCCGGCTGGCCGCCACCACGCGCCAGCTCAGCCGGCGTCTCCTGCCGGCCGTGCGAGACTCGAACCGTGAGCCTCAAGCAGCAGCGACTTCAGATCGAAGCCAAGCGCAGCACCGGTGTGCTGTTCTGCGTACTGGGCGCGATCATGGCCGCGGTGAGCCTGGTGTCGCTTCTCAGCGACCCGCAGAACATCGGCGGCTGGCTCTCCGCGCTGACGCCCTTCCTTCTCGGTGGCCTGGGAATCTTCAATCTCGTGACGTACCGAAAAGAGCTCCGGGTGTTCGAAGCCGAGCATGGCGAGGGCGCAGGTCGGCAAGACCCTGCGACCTGAGGCCAGATCCGACGTCGCGCGATGCGGCGCATGCGCGATCGGCGGGCTGGGTCACAGATTGCCGAAGGTATAGAACCATGGGTTCGCGCGCAGGCCGGCGATCGTCGACTCATCCTCATCGAGATCCAGAATGACGATGCGCGTCGCCTCAGAGGTGGAGCCGAACAGCGCGGGGTCCTCAGGCTCGGCGGCAAGGGTGATCTCGGGCGTGGGTTGCGCACCGAGCGCCCGTGCCTCATCGACACTGTCGCCTACGCTGATACCGGACACGGTGCGGATAGGGACGCCGGCGAGTTCCGGGACCGAGACGACGATCGTGACGTGTCGGCACGCAGGGAGGCACTCCTCGGTGAAACCGGTGCTGATGAGCAGCCCCGGCCACTCGTACATCGTCGTGAACTGCGCCCCCTGGGCGCCGTTGGGAGAGGTCGTCTCGGTGGGCTCCATCTCCAACGAGGCGCTGAGCGCGGTCACGTAGGAGGCAGGATCATCACCCGAGAAAGTGAGCGTGGCCTGCGGGGCGCCGCTGTCATCGAGGAGAGTGACGTCCGTCGCGCTCACCACGATCGAGGCGAGGTCCGGCTGCGGAGTGGGGCTCGGCGTCGGCGACCCCGATGGAGCGACGGCCGAGCCGCTGGGTGTGGGGCCTGCGTCGCGGGGCCCTCCCCCGGCGCAACCCGCCACACCGACCATCATCATCGCTGCGAGAACTGCGACGCCGAGTCTTCTCTTCATAGGTGAAGTATCACAGAAGACTCATAGTTACCGTGGCACCGATGCGACCGGACTCACGTCGCGACCCCGTCGAGCCGGTACCCCATCCCCGGCTCGGTCAGCAGATACCGCGGCGTGCTCGGGTCGGGTTCCAGCTTCTTGCGCAGCTGCGACACGTACAGCCGCAGGTAGCCGGTGTCTTCGGCGTGGTCGGTCCCCCAGATCGTGCGCAGCACCGTCTGCCGGGTCACCAGCTTGCCGGCGTTGCGGATGAGGATCTCGATGAACTGCCACTCCGTGGGCGTCAGCCGGATCTGCCGGTCGCCGTCGGAGGTCGTGCGCACGACGCTGTGGGCGGCGAGGTCGATCGTGACGTCCCCGAGGCGCACCACGGGGGACGCGTCGTCCTGCGGCACGCGGCGCGTGAGCGCGCGGATGCGGGCGAGCAGCTCCTCCACGGCGAAGGGCTTGGTGATGTAGTCGTCCGCGCCGGCATCCAGCGCCTCGACCTTGTCGGCCGCGCCCGCACGCCCCGACACGACGAGGATCGGCGCGGCCGACCACCCCCGCACGGCGTGGATCACCTCGATGCCGTCGAGGTGCGGCATACCGAGGTCGAGGATGAGGATGTCGGGCCGGTGATCGACGGCGGCGGCGATGGCCTGCGTGCCGTCGAGGGCGGTCGTGACGTCGTACCCCTTCGCGGTCAGGGTGATGCGCAGCGCCCGCAGAATCTGCGGGTCGTCGTCGGCGATGAGGATCCTCATGCCCGCTCCCCCTCGCCGACCGAGACATCGGCGGCGACGCCCGCCGCGGCATCCGTCTCGCCCGCCGTGCGCAGCGAGATCACCATCGTCAGCCCGCCGCCGGGGGTGTCCTCCGAGGTCAGCGTGCCGCGCATCGCCTCGATGAACCCGCGCGAGAGCGCGAGCCCGAGCCCCAGCCCGCTGGAGTTGTCGGTGTCACCCAGACGCTGGAACGGCACGAAGATGTCATCCTTCTTCTCGGCCGGCACACCCGGCCCGCGATCGACGATGCGGATCTCGAGCCTGTCACCGAACGTACTCGTGCTGACGTGCACGGGCACGCCCGCCGGCGCGTAGCGGTGCGCGTTGGCCAGCAGGTTCACCAGCACGCGCTGCAACAGCACCGGGTCCGCGTGGGCGACGGCGTCGCCGTGCTGCAGCGCCAGCGTGACGTCGGCGGGGCCGAGTTGCAGCTCGTCGAGCGCGGGCGCGATGGCCTCGGCAGGGTCGGTGGCGATGTCGGCGATGGTGAGCACGCCGGTCTGCAGCCGGCTGACGTCGAGTAGGTCGGTCAGCAGCGTGCCGAGGGCGGTGAGGCTCTCGTCCGCGGTCTCGAGCAGCTCCTGCCGGTCGGCGGCGGCGAGTTCGGGACCCGCCGCGCGCAGGCCCCCGACGGCGGCCGAGGCGGCGGCCAGCGGGCGGCGCAGATCGTGGCTGAGCGCCGACAGCAGCGCCCCGCGCACCCGGTCGGATGCCGCGATCGGCTCGATCTGCTGCGCCGTCTTCTCCAGCCGCTCGGTGTCGAGCGCCGCCCGCAGCTGCGCCGTGACGACACCCAGCAGACGACGCTCGGATGCCGCGAGGTCGGCGCCGTGCAGTTCGAGCACCGCCTCGTCGGTGAGCGGGATGTCGGTGAACCGCCCGTCCGGCAACGGCTCCCCCGCGCGGGCCACCACCTCGCCGCCGACGACGACCCGCACCCCGGGAAGGTGGAACGCCTCGCGCACTCGGTCGACGAGCGCCTGGATCGCGTTCTCGCCGCGCAGCACGCTGCCGGCGATGGTCTGGATGAGCTCCGATTCCGCGGCCGAGCGCCGCGCGGCCCGGGTGTAGCGGGCGGCGCGATCCACGATGAAGCTCACGAGGCTCGCGATGACGACGTAGAGCACCAGCGCCAGCAGGTGGTG
>NZ_JANJFJ010000459.1:0-3161 GCF_024626565.1 Microbacterium sp. zg.Y909 | reverse complement strand
ACTTCGCCGCGGCGGGCCTGCGCACCGTGTCGATCCGTGGCGACCAGACGACCCCTGCTCGCCAGGACGCCATCGACGCGTTCAACAACGATCCGGGCGTCGGCATCGCGGTGTGCTCGCTGACGGCTGCCGGTGTGGGGCTGAACCTGCAGGCGGCATCCAACGTCGTCCTCGCGGAGCTGTCGTGGACGGCAGCCGAGCAGACCCAGGCGATCGACCGCGTGCACCGGATCGGTCAGGGCGAGCCCGTCACGGCGTGGCGCATCATCGCGGCGCACACGATCGACACCAAGATCGCCGAGCTCATCGACTCCAAGCAGGGCCTCGCGGCGCGTGCACTGGACGGCGAGGCGGCCGACGCCGCGTCGACCGACTCGGTGCAGCTGGCCGCCCTCATGCATCTGCTGCGGCGGTCGCTCGGCGGCAGCTGATACCCGCTGCCGCCGACGCGGCCTGATGATCGACGCGGTCCCGCCTTTCGGCGGGGCCGCGTCGCATTTACCCCGGCCCGCACGTCTGGCAGGTGATCGCGTGCGGCGATAGTGTCGAGGGAGGCAGCGTGGCCGCACCATCACTGAACAGCTGACAGCAAGGACGTTCCATGAAGATCGGCATCCTCACGAGCGGCGGCGACTGCCCCGGCCTGAACGCGGTCATCCGCGGCGTCGTGCTCAAGGGCACCACCACCTACGACCTCGAGTTCGTCGGCGTCCGCGACGGCTGGCGCGGCGTCGTCGACGCGGACTTCTTCCCCCTGACCCGCCACGAGGTGAAGGGCCTGTCGAAGGTCGGCGGTACGATCCTCGGCACCAGCCGCACGAACCCCTACGAGGGCCCGCGCGGCGGCGCCGAGAACATCGCCAAGACGCTCTACGGCCACCGCATCGACGGCATCATCGCCATCGGCGGCGAGGGCACCCTGGCCGCAGCGAACCGTCTCTCCAAAGACGGCATCAACGTGCTCGGCGTCCCCAAGACGATCGACAACGACCTTCGGGCCACGGACTACTCGTTCGGCTTCGACACCGCCGTGAACATCGCCACCGACGCGATGGATCGCCTCCGCACCACCGGTGACTCGCACCAGCGGTGCATGGTCGCCGAGGTGATGGGCCGCCACGTCGGCTGGATCGCCCTGCACGCCGGCATGGCCGCCGGTGCACACGTCATCTGCATCCCCGAGGTGCCGATGTCGATCGATGACATCTGCGAGCAGGTCTCCAAGGCCCACGACCGCGGCCGCGCGCCACTGGTCGTCGTGTCGGAGGGCTTCAAGCTGTCCGGCATGGACGAGGCCTACAGCGACAAGGGACTGGATGCCTTCAACCGCCCGCGCCTGGGCGGCATCGGCGAGATCATCGCGCCGGAGATCGAGCGCATCACCGGCATCGAGACGCGGGCCACCGTGCTCGGCCACATCCAGCGGGGCGGCTCGCCCTCGGCGTTCGACCGCGTGCTGGCGACCCGCCTGGGGCTGCACGCCGCCGACGCCATCATGGACGGCGCGTGGGGCCAGATGGTCTCGATGAAGGGCACCGACATCGTGCGCGTCTCGTTCGAAGAGGCGCTCGGCGAGCTCAACACCGTGCCCCTGTACCGCTACGAAGAGGCCGCCGCGCTCTTCGGCTGAGTTCGCGTCGCGCGTCACGCGTCACGCGGCCTTCGTCGCTGGGCGACCGTATGTTCCCGGGCGACCTCCCCGCTGCAGGAGATCTCCCGGGAACAGGTCGTTCCGGGCTGCTTCGTCCTGTGTCGGTGAGTCTTCCTGTCGCGGGGTGGGATGCCGCGCTCGCGCCGCGCTAGCGCCGCCGCGCCGCCGCGGGCGCGTGGCCGCGCCACGGGCCGGCATCCATATCCCGGGCGCAGGTGATCTCGGCGAGACAGGATGCTTCGGGCGCTCTCCGTCCTGTTGCGGTGAGTCTTCCTGTTCCGGGGGAGGGTGGATGCCGCGCTCGCGCCGCTGCGCCTCCTGCACAGGCGGCCGAGTCGCGAGTCCGTCCACGGGGCGCGGGTCGGCGCCCGCGGGGCCGAGGCCGTGCCCCGCAGGATGACGGCATGCATCCGACATCGGTACTCGTCTCGTGGCTCGTCGCCCACGGCGGGGCCGCCCATTCCAGCGCCGTGAAGGCCGCGGGCTTCACGACCCACGGCATCCGCCTCGCGGTAGAGCGCGGCGCGGTGCAGCGGGTGCGGCGCTCCTGGCTGGTCACGCGCGACTGCCCACCAGGCCCGCGCCGTGCGGCGTACGTCGGCGGGCGACTCAGCTGCGTGAGCGCGGCGGCGCACATCGGCCTGTGGACGCCGCCGCACCAGCAGACCCACCTCGTGGTTCCGCCGACCTCGTCACGCCACGATGCCGACGGAGTGCGCCTGCATTGGGCCCGTGGGCCGGCGCCGGTGGGTGAGGGCACCCTGGTGGACCCGGTGCCGAACATCCTCTTCCAGGTCGCGCGCTGCGCGCCGATGGCCGATGCGCTCTGCGTCTGGGAATCGGCCATCCGGCAGAAGGCGGTGCCTCCCGCGTTGCTGGCACGCATCCAATGGCGCGGGGAGGCGGCGCGGGCGCTGGCGGCCGTGGCATCCGACCTGTCCGACTCGGGGGTCGAGACGCGGTTCGTCCTGCTGGCCCGCTCGATCGGGGTGAGCGTGCGCCAGCAGGTGTGGATCGACGGCCACCCCGTCGATGCGCTGATCGGGGAACGGCTGGTCGTGCAGCTCGACGGCTTCGCCCATCATCAGGGAAGGGACCGCCGCCGCGACCTGGCCGCCGACGCCCGGCTCGTCCTGCTGGGGTACAGCGTCCTGCGCTTCGACTACCACCAGGTGCTCTTCGAATCCGAGCGGGTGATCACGGTCATCTCGACGGCCATCGCGCAGGGACTGCACCGCTGAGGGCCTCCCCGGCGCAGGTGATCTCACGGACACAGGGCGGATGCCACGGAAGCATCCTGTTCCGGTGAGATCACCTGTAGGCGGGACCCGCGCCCGCGAATACTCACTCGCGCCAGCGAATACTCACTCGGCGTCGGCGACTCGCAGCACGTCCAGCAGCCAGGCGAGCTCGAAGGCACGTTCCTTCCAGGAGTTGTACCGGCCCGAGACGCCGCCGTGGCCGGCGACCATCTCGCACTTCAGCAGCGCGTCGGCGCCGACTTCGCGCA
>NZ_JANJFJ010000458.1:0-3168 GCF_024626565.1 Microbacterium sp. zg.Y909 | reverse complement strand
TGGCTGAGCTTCGTCAAGAGCACCCGCGCACGCAGCAAGATCCGCGGCTGGTTCACCAAGGAGCGCCGCGAAGAGGCGATCGAGCAGGGCAAGGATGCCATCGCCCGCGCGATGCGCCGCCAGAACCTGCCGCTCCAGCGCCTCATGAACCAGGACTCGTTCTCGGAGGTCGCGCAGCAGCTGCGCTACGAGGACGTCTCGGCTCTGTATGCGGCGGTCGGCGAAGGCCACGTCTCCACGCAGTCCGTGATCGAGAAGGTCACCGCCCTCGTCAGCGCCGTCGACGACACCGCGACAGGTCCGATCAGCCTGCCGCCGGTGGGGCGGTCACGCCAGCCGCGCACCGGCGACTCCGGCATTCTGGTGCGCGGTGCCCCCGACATCCTCGTCAAGCTCGCCAAGTGCTGCACGCCGGTCCCCGGCGACCAGATCGTGGGCTTCGTCACCCGCGGCAGCGGCGTCTCGGTTCACCGGGCGGACTGCACCAACGTGCAGTCCCTCATGACCGACCCTGAGCGCATCATCGAGGTGGAGTGGGCTCCGACGAGCAAGAGCATCTTCCTGGTGCACATCCAGGTCGAGGCGCTCGACCGCTCCGGCCTGCTCAGCGACGTCACCCGCGTGCTGAGCGAGAACCACGTGAACATCCTGTCCGCGAGCGTGTCGACGACGAACGACCGGCTTGCGATCAGCCGCTTCGTGTTCGAGATGGGCGACACCGTGCACCTGGACCGCGTGCTCAACGCGGTACGGCGCATCGACGCGGTCTACGACGTGTACCGGGTCACCTCGTCCTGACCGGCTGTGCCCGGCGGTGGCCGGGCGCTCGGCACGGCGTACGCCCGCAGGAACGCCGCTGCCGCCCGTTTGTCGGGAACCGGTCCCGCCGCCGCCAGCCACGCCAGCGCCTCGTCCCTCAGGTGCGGAGCGATCGTCATCATGCGCACGGCGACGTCGCGGTGGGCGGCGTCGCGTGACCGGGCGAGGTCGGCGAGGGTGCGCCTGGGGGAGGTGACGGCGACGCCGCCGATCACGTCGGCGTCGGCGGCATCCAGCCGGACATCGCTGTAGCGCACCCGGGCGTCGAGCGACGGGCTCAGGCGGCGGGCCACGACGCGCTGCACGGCGTGCCGGGCGGGAGGCGTGTCGAGGACGCCGTGTACCCACGCGGCACTCAGGTGTGTCGCAGCGAGCGTCTGCCCCACCAAGGGCGCGAGAGAGGCAGCCCGCAGCTCCCTCGTCTCGACGGCATCCGCGGGCATGTATCCCTCGCCGACCTCCACCAGGTCACCGTCCAGACGCGCAGCCGCGAGCTCGGCGCCCGACAGGCGACCGCCGGCGAAGTAGAGGAAGGGTGACGGCATGCGCTCATGGTCGCCCATCCCTGCGCGCCGTGTGAGCACGAAAGCCCCGGCTGTGGACAGTCGGGGCCTTCGATGTGCAGTGCAGAGCGGGTCAGCCGCCCAGGGCGGAAAGCCATGCCTTGCGGGCAGCCAGGGCCTCGTTCGCGGCGGCCTCAGCGCGGCTGTCGCCCGCGGCGCGCGCCGCCTCGAGCTCGGACTCGAGCTTCTCGATCGCGTCGTTGAGCTGGCGCGTCATGTCGTTCGCGCGCGCCTTGGTCTCGGGGTTGTTGCGCTTCCAGTCGGTCTGCTCGCGCGTGGAGAGGGCCTGCTCGATCTTGCGCAGGTCGTCGTCCAGCGAACGCTCGACGTCGCGGGGGAAGATGCGACCGAGCTCGTCCCAGCGGCGCTGGATGCCGGTGAGCAGCTGGCGCGCCTTGGCGATGTCCTTCTCGTCGGGGACGGCGGCGGCCTCGACCAGCAGGGCGCGGCGGGCCTCGATCTTCTCCTTGGAGGCCTCGGCGTCGGCATTCTCACGCTCGGCGCGGGCACCGTAGAGCGCGTCGCCGGCGGCCTTGAAGCGGGCCCAGAGCGCGTCGTCGACCTTCTTGCCGGCCCGACCGGAGCTCTTCCACTCGTCGAGCAGATCGCGGTACGCGGCGATGCCGTCCTCACCGCGCGGCGCGAGTGCCTCGGCACGCTCGACGAGGCGCGTCTTACGGTCGCGGGCGGCCTTGTGGGTCTCGTCCAGCTCGGCGTAGAACTCGCGGCGATGCTTGTCGACCGTGCCGCGTGCATCGCGGAACCGCTTCCACAGCTGCTGCGCCGTCGACTTCGGCAGACGGGGACCGTTCTGCTGGTGGGCCTGCCACTGATCGAAGAGCGACGTCATGTCGCTCGTGGCCTGCTTCCACTGCACCGACTTGGGGTCGCGCGCCGCGAGCGCCTCGGCCTGCTCGACGAGCGAGGTACGGTGGGCGATCGCCTGCTCGACGGCTTCGCGGGCGGCGGCGACCTCGGACTCCGACGCCGTCGCGAGCTCGGCGTCCAGCGCCTCCACTCGGGCGCTGAGCGAAGCGAGATCGCCGACGGCCATGGCGCCGTTGACCTTGTCGCGAACGAGGGCGACGGCCGAGCGCAGGTCAGCTGCGCTGGCACCGCCGCGGCGGTGGCGCACCTCGAGGAGAGTCACCTCGCTGACGAGATCGGTGTACTTGCGCTCGAAGTAGGCGAGCGCCTCGGCCGGCGTGCCGTCCGGGTACTGGCCGACGGCGCGCCAGTCGTCGCCTTCGCGGACGAAGACGGTGCCGTCGTCGTCGACGCGACCCCACGACGCCGACGGCGCGGCCGGCGGGAGCACGGGCTTCACGGCGGCCTGCGGGGCGCGCGGCATCGGCGGGCGCGGGCCGGGTGCGGGCGCGGGGGCAGGGGCGGCCACGGGTGCGGCGGGCTCAGCGGACTCGGTCGAGACAGCGGGCTGCGCGGGAGTCTCAGCGGGCTGCTCGGTCGACTCGGCGGCCGCGGGAGTCTCAGCGGGCTGCTCGGTCGACTCGGCGGGCTCGGGAGTCTCGGCGGGCTGCTCGGTCGACTCGGCGGGCTCAGGAGTCTCAGCGGGCTGGTCAGCCGGCTCGGTGGACTCGGTCGACTCGACCGGTGCGGTGGGTTCCTCGAGGGAGTCACCGGCATCCGTCGTCGTCTCTGCCGCGCCGGTGTCGGGTGCGTCGTTGGGCTGGGTCACGGCGTCCACCTCGTCGCCCGTAGCGGGCGTATCGGTCTCGGGCATGTCGGGAGTGGGCTCTGCTGCGGCGTTCACGGAATATTCCTCGTC
>NZ_JANJFJ010000457.1:0-3174 GCF_024626565.1 Microbacterium sp. zg.Y909 | reverse complement strand
GCGGACTCGCTGCTCGCGGTGAAGTTGACGACGGCGTAGACGCCCTCGGTCTTCTTCTGGATCTCGTATGCGAGACGGCGGCGACCCCAGATGTCGACGTTGTCGATCGTGCCACCATCATTGGTGATGACCTTGAGGAACTTCTCAAGATTGGTGGCGACGAGGCGCTCGTCGATCTCGGGGTTGAGGATCACCATCAGTTCGTACTGGTGGATGTGCGTCACTTACCCACCTCCTTCGGACTAGAACGGCTCCCGGGCATTTCCCGGAAGCAGGAGGGTGTGTGCACTGCCCGTTCGCATGCGCCGAGTGGCACGGTGAACGGACAACCTCGACAGTCTAACGGATGCCGCCCCACGCGTGCGACCGCGCGATGCGTGGATGCCCCGCACGGCATCCTCCCCCGGCATTCGATAGCGTGAGCGCGTGCAGGGGGACATGTTGGGGGACCAGTCGATGTCGACGCGCGACGTCCGTGCGTTGCTGGACACCCGGCCGCACCACCTGGGGGAGATACTGCGATGACGACACCTGCGGCATCCGTTCCGTTCGATACGCGCGCGCTGACCGAGCCGGTCGATCGCGCCGCGATCAAGGCCCACAAGCAGCATCTGGTGACCTCCGGGCGCGCCCCGTACAACGTGGGACTGCCGATCACGGTGATCATCCTCATCGTGGTGGGCGTGATCATGGTGACCGGCTTCGGGAGCCTCGGCGCGGTCTTCTTCGCCATCGCCTCCTCGACGGGAGAGGGGTTCGGGGTGGTCGCGCTCCTGCCGCTGCTGCTCGTGGCCGCCGTCTTCACGATCGTGATCGTCGTCATCGTGCGGTCGTCGCGTGGCAGTGGGGAACGTCGGTATCGGCTCGACCGGTTCGCGGCATCGAACGGGCTCACGTTCTACCCCGAAGCGAAGAACCCGCCGCTGCCGGGTCTGATCTTCCATCAGGGGTCCGCCCGCACCGCATCGGAGATTCTGCGTGGCGGGCAGCCGCGGTGGGTCGAGTTCGCCAACTACCGCTATACGACCGGGTCCGGCAAGAACAGCACCACCCACAAGTGGGGGTACATCGCGATCAGGCTGAACACGCCGTTGCCGCACATCGTGCTGGATGCCGTGGGCAACAACGGCCTGCTGGGCTCGAACCTGCCGGCCGCGTTCGACAAGGAGCAGCGACTCAGCCTCGAGGGCGACTTCGACCGCTACTTCACGCTCTACTGCCCCGCCGGCTACGAACGCGACGCCCTGTACCTGTTCACGCCCGACATCATGGCCCGCTTCATCGACAACGCCGCGGCCCTCGACGTCGAGATCGTCGACGACTGGCTGTTCCTCTACGCCCGGCGCGACTTCTCCACCCTGGACCCTCGGATGTGGGCCTGGCTGTTCTCCGTGGTGGGGGCCATGCTCGACAAACTCGCGCAGTGGGAGCGGTGGCGCGACGAGCGGCTGGCCCAGCCCGAGCAGCACGCGCATGCGCTCGCGACCGCTCAGGCGGGGCACGCGGCCGCCCAGGCGGAGCCCGCTCTCGCCGGGGGCGCCCAGACGCTTCCGTTCACCCCGCCGACCGAGTCGCTGCGCCCGCCGCTCGGCGTCGCGCAGCAGGGGCAGCGCCTGCGGCGGCGCGTGCCGTGGGGGGCCATCATCGCGGTCGGACTGTTCGGCCTGCTGTGGCTCGGGATGCAGTTGTTCATGCAGACCGGGATGTTCGGCCTGCTCGGCGGAATGCGGTGACGCACCCCACGACGGCGGCATCCGTGCCCTTCGACACCCGACCGCTGACGCAGCGCGTCGATCGCGCGGCCGTCCGCGCGTTCTCGAAGGAACTGCGCGCGTCGGGGCGGACGCAGAACGAAGTGACGGCCAGCATCGTGGGATTCGGCGTGGTCCTGGTGTTCTTGGCGGGGATGATGCTGATCGGGGCGGTGACGTCCCGGTCGTCGTTCCTCGTCGAGCTGTCGGAGATGGCGCCCTTCTTCGTGGTGCTGTCGGTGGCGGCGCTGTTCGGCGTGGTGGTCACCTTCTTCTCGCAGATGCGCGCGGCGACCCGGCGCTATCGGCTCGACCGCTTCGCCCGCGCGAACGGGATGAGCTACACCCCGCAGCGGGCGAACCCGTCACTGCCCGGGATGATCTTCAACACCGGCTCTCGCCGGCAGAGCTTCGACCTGGTGCGCGGTGACGAGCCTCGGGCCGTCGAGTTCGCCAACTACGTGTACACCACCGGCTCCGGGAAACACCGCAGCACCCATCGGTGGGGGTACGTCGCCGTGAAGCTCGACACCCCGCTGCCGCACATCGTGCTGGATGCCACCGGCAACAACAGCCTGTTCGGATCCAACCTGCCGACGCTGTACACGAAGCAGCAGCGTCTCAGCCTCGAGGGCGACTTCGACCGCCACTTCGCGCTGTACTGCCCCGAGGGGTACGAGCGGGACGCCCTGTACCTGTTCACCCCCGACGTCATGGCGAGGTTCATCGACAATGCGGCGGAACTCGACGTCGAGATCGTCGACGACTGGCTGCTCATGTACACCAAGCGCAACGCGAGCACGACCGACCCGGCCACCTGGGAGTGGCTGTTCGGAGCCGTGGCGGCCGTGCTCGACAAACTCGACCAGTGGGAACGCTGGCGCGATGAGCGGATGCTGCAGGCGGCATCCGGCGACGGCCATGCGGCGTTCTCGGCGGCGACGGGGAGCAGGACGGCGGGGTCGCTGCCGTTCACCCCGCCCGCCGGGCTGCTGCGCCCGCCGCCCGGCGTCGCGCCCGAGGGACGCCGCCTGACCACGCGATTCCCCTGGCTGCTGACCGGCCTGTGCGTTGTCGCGGTGGCGGTGCCGTGGCTGCTGGACCTGTTCAGCGCCGGGTGAGCACCCGCGCGGCATCCGCGCGCGCGAGCCGGTGAGACGAAACCGGGGCGCCGAGACCCTGGGTGACACCCACCGTTTCGGCGGCCCGCTTTCGTCTCACGGGTTCGCCGGCGGGCGGGAAGCCCACCAGGCGCGCAGGCGCTGCTCGGCCTCGGCCTCGTCGACGACGCCCTCGTCCAGGCGCACGTCGAGGAGGAACCGGTACGCCTCTCCGACGACCGGCCCGGGCGGGATGCCGAGGATCTCCTGGATCCGGTTGCCGTCGAGGGCCGGGCGCATCGACTGCAGCTGCTCCTGCTCGG
>NZ_JANJFJ010000456.1:0-3209 GCF_024626565.1 Microbacterium sp. zg.Y909 | reverse complement strand
GCGCACCCCAGCCGACGAAGATCGGGCTCTGCCACGGTCCTTCGGGCACGTTCTCGGCCAGGCGCTCCCCGAGTGCCCCTGTCGTCAGGTCCGGCAGCGATACCGGCTCATTCTCGGACAGTCCCAGTGCGGTGAGCGCCGAGACCACGACGCCGGGTTCGCTCAGGCACCGCTGCGCCATCTCTCGGATCACCTGCCGCGCGCCCTGGGCGACATAGTCCTCGAGGTGCACGTCGGCATACGTTTCCGCATAGGGCACGAGCACCCACGACACCATCACCGTCAGGAGCGCGTTGGCCTCACCGGATGCGAGCTCCTCGGCGAGCGCCAGCGGATCGGCGGCGGGCGCCAGGAGCGCCGTGCCCCGCACATCGACCCCCGGGGTGTAGTCAGGGGCGATCTGGGTGGTCCACAGCGCCGCATGCCCGCCCTGCGAGTGACCCCAGACGACGGTGCGGGGGGACAGCACGAGGTCCTCCAGCTCACCGGCGGCCAGCACGGCGTCAAGCGCCGAGCGGGCCTCGCCGCGGCCGATGAGATAGGGGAAGTCGCCGGGCGCGCCCTGCCCGGTGTAGTCCGGCGCGACCACCACCCAGCCGTTGGCGATGGCCCGGTTGACGTCGGGGATGGCCCAGTGGGTGGCGGTGCCGTCGGCGAGACTGGGGGCGCAGCCGCGCGCGACCCCCGTGGTGCCGTGGTTCCAGATCACCACGGGGCGGGGACCGTCCGCCGGTTCGTCGGGGACGATCACGAAACCGCTGGCCACCGCCGGGTCACCGAGCGACGAGCGGGTCGTGTAGAGGATGCGCTGCACGGTGGCGCCCGGCGGCGCCGCTCCGAGGTAGTCGTCCGATCGGATGAGCCGGCCGTGTCCCTCGGGCACGTCGGCGGGCGGATCGTAGAAGGCGTCGACGACGGGCGCGCCATCGGCGAGCCAGCCGTTCAGCCAGGATCCGCCCGCCGCCGCGGCCACCAGCAGCGCCGCCATGGCATAGCGCCCCACCGCGACCCACGCCCGACTGCGGCGGCTGCGCAGACGCGTCCGCGACGGGTCGACACGCTGGCCGTCGGCGAGGATGCCGCGCACGCCTCGCACGACCAGCGTCACGCCGAACACCATCGTGCGCACACCGAAGAGCACCGCCACGACCAGCACGCTGACGTCGGGCCAGGTCAGCGCCAGCACGCCGAAGACGATCTGGGCCCCGCCCCACGCGACGTCGAGCACCCGCCGGCTGACACCGCCGCGACTGACGGCGTCACCGAGAGACGCCACGCCCGCGAGGATCAGCAGCACCGCCAGGGCGGTGGGGAGAAGGTCCAGCCTGCCGCCGAACCAGACGGCCAGTGCGATTCCCCCGACGATCCAGGCGATGCCGACCGCCCGGTTCCACCGGTGGCGATGGCGGGGCGCGATCATCTCGACCACCCCCGCGACCACGGCGCTCGCACCGATGTAGACCGTCAGCAGCAGCAGCGAGGTCAGCGGTCGGAAGACGATGAGAAGAGCGAGCCCGACCACGACGAGGCCCATCGCGAGCAGAGCCGGCGCCGGAGCGCGCACCAGCAGCCGCGGGAGAGCCGCCAATCCCGCGCGCAGTCCCACAGCTGGCATTGTCACCCAGGAAGCGTACTCGCGGTCACCTCCGTGAACCCTGCGCCCCTAGGCTGTGGCCGTGCCAGAAACCGTCTCACCGCGCGCCAGCCGTGAGGTCGCCCGTGAGGTCGCCTACCACCCGGCTGCCCGGTTGGGCGCGAGAGCCGGATACGTCGCGAACGGCGTCGTCCACGGTCTCATCGGGTCGATCGCCCTGGGCGTGGCCTTCGGCGGTACGGGCGAAAGCGACCAGACCGGCGCGCTGAAGGCGATCGCCGACGCCCCTCTCGGATTCGCCGCGCTCTGGGTGCTCGCCGTGGCCCTCTGGGCACTGGGCACCTGGCACCTCGCCGCGGGCGTGCTCGTCCGCGACCCGCAGGGCGACATCAAGGGCGCCGCGAAGAAGTGGGGGGTGCGGGCGGCGGAGTGGGGTCAGGCGGCGACGTTCTCGGCCATCGGCTTCATCGCGGCCGCCGTAGCGCTGGGCGCACGGCCGAACGCGGAAGAGGCCGCCGAGCGGGCCAGCGAGGGCGTGCTCACCGTCGCGGGCGGGTCGATCCTGCTCAGCCTGGTCGGACTCGGCGTCGCCATCGGCGGCATCTCGTTCATCGTCATGGGGGTGATGCGCAGCTTCCACAGCAAGCTGGACATCCCCGACACGCCGCTCGGGCACGCCGTCGTCCTGCTCGGCGTCGTCGGGTTCATCGCCAAAGGCATCGCGCTGGTGATCGTCGGCATCCTGCTGCTGGCATCAGCCGTCACGATCGATCCCTCGACCGCGGGCGGACTCGACGGCGCTCTGCAGGCGCTGCTGGCGATGATGTTCGGGCCCGCGTTGGTCGCCGCGGTCGGAGCCGGGTTCATCGCGTACGGGGTCTTCTGCCTGTTCCGCGCCCGCTACGCCACCCTCTGACCGGCGCGCGGGCAGCGAACGTCAGGCGCGCAGCCGCGCGACCGCGTCGGCCGCGGCGACGACCTCGCGCTCACCGGTGCGGCGATCCCACAACTCCACCTGGCCTTCGGCGGCGCCCCGGCCGACGATGACGATGTGCGGCACGCCGACGAGTTCGGCGTCGCCGAACTTGACGCCGGGCGAGACCTTGGGGCGGTCGTCGTAGAGCACGTCGAACCCGGCATCCTCGAGGTCGGCCGACAGCTTCTCGGCGAGCTCGAACGCGGCGGCGTCCCGCCCCGTCGCCACGACATGCACGTCGAACGGCGCGACGGATGCCGGCCAGGTGAGGCCCTTGTCGTCGTTGTTGAGCTCGGCGATGATCGCGAGGATGCGGGTGATGCCGATGCCGTAGGAGCCCATCGTGACGGTGACGAGCTTGCCGTTCTCGTCGAGCACCTTCAGCCCCAGCGCCTCGGCGTACTTGCGGCCGAGCTGGAAGACATGGCCGATCTCCATGCCGCGCGCGAGCTCGACAGGACCCGAGCCGTCGGGGGCGGGATCCCCCGCGCGCACGGTGGCGACCTCGACGAACGCGTCGGCGGTGAAGTCGCGCCCCGCGACGAGGCGGGCGACGTGCTTCTGATCGATGTTGGCGCCGGTGATCCACGCCGTGCCGTCGACCACGCGGGGGTCGAGGAAATAGCGGATGCCGGTGGC
>NZ_JANJFJ010000455.1:0-3210 GCF_024626565.1 Microbacterium sp. zg.Y909 | reverse complement strand
TCATCACCGACGGTCTGATCGCCGGCGCCCAGCGCACGCTGGATGCCGCGGGGGCGACCTGGTCGCTGGTGCGGGTGCCCGGATCGTTCGAGCTCCCCCTCGCGTCGAAGGCCGCGCTCGAGTCCGGCGCCGACGCGGTCGTGGCGCTGGGCGTCATCATCCGCGGCGGCACCCCGCACTTCGACTTCGTCTCCTCCGCCGCCACCGACGGACTCACGCGGGTGGCGCTGGACACCGGCAAGCCCGTGGGTTTCGGCGTGCTCACACTCGACGACGAGCAGCAGGGCCTGGACCGCGCGGGCCTGGAGGGCTCGAAGGAGGACAAGGGCGCCGAGGCCGCAGACGCGGCGCTGCGCACCGCCCTGCTACTGCGGGAACTGCGGGCCTGAATCGGCACGCCGCAACCATCAGGATGCCTGAAGGTCTGGCTACACTGGGCCCATGGAACTCCTGCGGCACATCGTCGTCTTCATCCACCTGACCGGATTCGCCGTGCTCTTCGGCGCCTGGGCCGTCGAGGCGTTCGGCGGTCGTCGCCGCTTCACGTCTCTCATGACCATCGGCATGACCATCGCGGCGGTCGCCGGCCTCGCCCTCGCCGCCCCCTGGGGCATCGAGTACGACCTCAACTACGTCAAGCTCGGCGTCAAGCTCGGCGTGCTGCTGGTCATCGGCGCGCTCCTGGGCATCGGCACCGGCCGCCAGCGCAAGACGGGCGCCGTACCCTCGGCCATGTTCTGGTCCGTCGGGGTCCTGACGCTGCTCAACGCGGGCATCGCCGTCATCTGGCGCTGATCCCGCGCCGCTGCCGGGCGCGCGCCCGGCAGCGGCTTAGGATGGACCACCGTGCGACCGCGACAACGCGGACGCACACCGGTGATTCAGCGCTGAGACGCCCGCCGCACCACCCCGCTCCGGACGCCTGCCACCGGACCGTCCTACCCGGACGGGACCAACACTTGTCGACAGGCTTCCTCCTCCATGTCCTCAGCACCCGCGGCATCCGCCGTCCCCGCCAACCCCCGCTCGCGCGTCATCACCGCGAGCCTGGTCGGCACGACGATCGAGTTCTACGACTTCTACGTCTACGCGACCGCCGCCGTCCTGGTCTTCCCCATCCTCTTCTTCCCGACCGGCGACGAGACGACGGCCCTGCTGTCGTCGTTCGCCGTGTTCGGTGCCGCCATGGTCGCCCGCCCCATCGGTGCGGTGATCTTCGGCCACTTCGGTGACCGCTTCGGCCGCAAGGCGACCCTCGTGGGCTCGCTGCTGACGATGGGCATCGCGACCTTCCTCATCGGCCTGCTGCCGACCTACAACGACATCGGCTGGTGGGCGGCGCTGCTGCTGCTGCTCATGCGTCTGGCACAGGGCTTCGCCCTGGGTGGGGAGTGGTCCGGTGCCGCGCTCGTGGCCACCGAGAACGCGCCGAAGGGCAAACGCGCCTGGTACGGCACCTTCCCGCAGCTGGGCGCCCCGATCGGGTTCATCATCGCCAACGGCGTGTTCCTCATCATCAACTTCGCCCTCCCCCACCCCGACGGTCCGGCTCAGCGCTCCGCCGACTTCCTGGAGTGGGGCTGGCGCGTGCCGTTCCTGTTCTCCGCGGTCATGGTCATCGTGGGACTGTGGGTGCGACTGAAGCTCGTCGAGTCCGAGACCTTCGCCAAGGCGGAGAAGACCGGCGCGATCCACAAGTTCCCGCTGGGTGAGGTCGTCCGCCGCCACTGGCGCCCGCTCATCCTCGGCACGTTCATCATGCTGGCCACCTATGTGCTCTTCTACCTGATGACGAGCTTCACCCTGTCGTACGGCACCAAGCCGGGGCTCGAGGCCGCCGAGCAGGCCGCACTCGACGCCGGCCAAGCCTTCGACGCCGCCACGTACGTGCCGGGGCTCGGGTTCGGCTACACCGACTTCGTCATCATGCAGATCATCGGCGTGGTGTTCTTCGGCATCTTCACGCTGCTCTCAGGCCCCGTCGCCGACAGCATCGGACGTCGCAAGCTCCTGCTGTGGGTCACCGCCGCCATCGCGGTGTTCGGCCTGCTGTTCAACGTGTTCCTGCTGCCGCACGCCGACCCGAAGTTCACCGGCGCCCTCACCCAGGCGTTCCTCATCTTCGGCTTCATGCTGATGGGCGTGACGTTCGGACCGATGGGCGCCGTGCTGCCCGAACTCTTCCCCACGAACGTCCGGTACACCGGGTCGGCGATCTCGTACAACGTCTCGTCGATCCTGGGCGCCGCTCTGGCACCGCTGGTGGCCGTGGCGCTGTGGGCCGCCGCCGACGGCCAGCCGTGGCTCGTGGGCGTCTACCTCACCGGCTCAGCGGTGCTCACCTTCATCGCCCTCATGCTCTCGAAGGAGACCAAGGACGTCGAGTACGAGACCAACATCGGCCTCGGGGCCACCGGCTCACTCTGACACGACCGACAAGACGGCGGATGCCGCGGGGCCGAGGCTCCGCGGCATCCGCCGTCTCGGGCGTGCGATCGGATGTCAGTCCAGGAACAGGGCCCGCATCCGCTTGGTGGTGAACACCAGCCCGACGGCGATCATGACGACGTAGTAGAGCACGTGCCATCCCATGTCGGGGCTCATGACCCCGGTGGTGAACCCGCGGATGAGCTCGACCCCGTGCCACAGGGGGAACGCCTTGACGATCCACTGCACGACCTCGGGGTAGACCGTGATCGGATACAGCGTCGAGGAGAAAAGGAACATCGGCAGCAGCACGAAGTTGATCCAGTCCATGT
This sequence comes from Microbacterium sp. zg.Y909, assembly GCF_024626565.1. Taxonomy (NCBI): domain Bacteria; kingdom Bacillati; phylum Actinomycetota; class Actinomycetes; order Micrococcales; family Microbacteriaceae; genus Microbacterium; species Microbacterium sp. zg.Y909. The sequence continues at coordinate 451 of NZ_JANJFJ010000455.1, read as the reverse complement.
GCTGGAACGTCTTCATGTAGCTGGTGACCGCCATGCCGAGGCTCGCGAAGCCGAAGGCGATCAGCAGCACCGCGGGGATCGCCAGGATCGCCGTGGGGGCGAGGTTCAGCCCCAGCACCTGCATGATGATGAGGAATCCGGTGGCGTACAGCAGCCCCCGCAGCAGGGCGTACAGCATCTCCCCGAGCGCGACGTCGAGCGGGCCGAGCGAGGTCGACAGCATCCCCTCGTAGAGCTTGCCGTAGTTGAGCTTGAAGAAGACGTTCCACGTGGAGTCGTACACCGCGCCGTTCATCGCCGACACGGCAAGCAGCGCCGGGGCGATGAAGGCGGCGTAGGGCACGTCGACGCCACCGCTGGTCTGCACATCGCCGATGAGCGCCCCCAGCCCGATGCCCATCGAGGCGAGGTAGAAGACGGGCTCGAAGAACCCCGAGAGCACGACGATCCA
>NZ_JANJFJ010000454.1:0-3212 GCF_024626565.1 Microbacterium sp. zg.Y909 | reverse complement strand
CTCGAGGCGGTCCTGGAAGTCCTTCTTCGCCTGCTCGTACTCCTCCTCGGTGATGTCGCCGCGACCGACGAGCGCCTCGGTGTAGAGGCGACGCACCGAGCGCTTCGCCTCGATGAGGTTGGTCATGAGCGGCTGCGTCATCGAAGGGTCGTCGCCCTCGTTGTGACCGCGGCGGCGGTAGCACACGAGGTCGATCACGACGTCGCGGTGGAATTCCTCGCGGTAGCGGAACGCCAGCTCGGCGACGCGCACAACCGCTTCGGGGTCGTCCCCGTTGACGTGGAAGATGGGCGCCTGGATGGTCTTGGCCACGTCGGTGGCGTACACCGACGTGCGGGCGTCCTGGGGGAGGGTCGTGAATCCGACCTGGTTGTTGACGACCACGTGGATCGTTCCGCCGATGCGGTAGCCGCGCAGCTGGGACATCTGCAGGGTCTCCACCACGACGCCCTGGCCGGCGAAGGCGGCGTCGCCGTGGACGAGGATCGGCAGCCACGAGAAGGATCCGATGGGCTTGCGGTCCTGCTTGGCACGGACGATGCCCGCGAGCACGCCGTCGACCGTCTCGAGGTGCGACGGGTTGGCGGCGAGGACGACCGGCAGCTCGGTGCCGTCGTCCGTGACGAAGGTGCCCTCGGTGCCGAGGTGGTACTTGACGTCGCCCGAACCGCTCTTCGAGCCGATCGCCACCGAACCCTCGAACTCGCGGAAGACCTGACCGTACGTCTTGCCGGCGACGTTGCTGAGCACGTTGAGCCGGCCGCGGTGGGCCATGGCGATCGCCGCACCGTCGAGACCTGCGTCGGCGGCCCCGCGCAGCACCTGGTCGAGGAGCGGAATGAGAGACTCGCCGCCTTCGAGGCTGAAGCGCTTCTGGCCGACGTACTTCGTCTGCAGGAACGTCTCGAACGCCTCTGCCTCATTCAGCTTGCTGAGCACGCGCAGCTGCTCGTCGTGGTTCGGCTTCTGGTACTTGGCCTCGACGTTGTTCTGGAACCAGGTGCGCTGATCGGGGTCCTGAATGTGCATGTACTCGATGCCGAGGGTGCGGCAGTACGAGTCGCGCAGCACCCCCAGGATCTCGCGCAGCTTCATGGTGCGCTTGCCGGCGAAGCCGTTCGTGACGAACTCGCGATCCAGGTCCCAGAAGGTCAGGCCGTGGCTCTCGATCTCGAGGTCGGGGTGCGTACGCTGCATGTACTGCAGCGGGTCGATGTCGGCCATGAGGTGGCCGCGCACCCGGAAGGAGTTGATCAGCTCCTGCACGCGCGCGGTCTTGTCCACCCGCTCGGCGAGGTCGACGTTGATGTCGTTGGCCCAGTGGATCGGCGCGTACGGGATGCGCAGCGCCGCGAAGATGTCGCTGTAGAAGTCGCGTCGCCCGGTGATCATCTCGTGGACGATCTTGAGGAACTCGCCGGAACCTGCGCCCTGGATGACGCGGTGGTCGTACGTGCTCGTGAGCGTGATCGTCTTGCCGATGCCGAGGTTGACCAGCGTCTTCTCGCTCGCCCCTTGGAACTCCGCCGGGTACTCCAGGGCGCCGGCGCCGACGATGCAGCCCTGGCCCTTCATGAGGCGCGGAACCGAGTGCACCGTGCCGATGCCGCCGGGGTTGGTCAGCGAGATCGTCGTGCCCTGGAAATCGGCGGCGGTGAGCTTGTTCGCGCGCGCTCGGGTGACCAGGTCCTCGTAGGAGGAGAGGAACTCCCCGAAGGTCAGCGTCTCGGCGCGCTTGATGCTCGGGACGAGCAGGGAACGCGAGCCGTCGGGCTTGGGGACGTCGATCGCGATGCCGAGGTTGATGTGGGCCGGGGCCACCACCGACGGCTTGCCGTCGACCTCGGCGTAGTACACGTTCTGGCTGGGGAAGGTCTTCAGCGCCTGGACGATCGCCCAGCCGATGAGGTGCGTGAAGCTGACCTTGCCGCCGCGCGTGCGGGCCATGTGGTTGTTGATGACGATGCGGTTGTCGATCATCAGCTTGGCCGGGATCGTGCGCACGCTCGTCGCGGTGGGGACGGTCAGGGACTGGTCCATGTTGGCCGCGAGCGTCTTCGTCATGCCGCGCAGCGGCGTGACGACGTCTTCGCCTGCCTCGCTCGGCTCGACGGCCTTGCGGTCCTGCGCCTGCGCGGGGATCGGCTGCGGCGCCGCCGGCTTGGCCGTGGTGCGGGCAACCGGCTGGGCGCCGATCACGGGGATGGGCGCGGTGACGGGGTGCGGCTCGGTGCCCGCCGGGGGTGCGGCCGGAGCCGCGGCATCCTCCGGCTGATATGCCTCGAGAACAGGCCACCAGGCCTTGTCCACGGAGTTCTTGTCCGCCTTGTACTGCTCGTAGAGTTCATCAACGAGCCAGGCGTTGGCCCCGAACTCGCCTTCGCTCGAGGTTCCGACGCCGGTCACCTGGCTGGACACGCTGGATCGCCTGCTTTCTTCGGTGAAGTTCCGATCGCGCGCGGCATCGTCGTCGCCTGCGCGCACAGCTCTCTAGGTTAGTCCCTTTTCGCCGGTGTCTTCCGGTGGAAGCGCCGTTTCGGGCATTCGGCGAACTCCGAGCTCAGCGCGTCGCCCGCGGTTACCGTAGGAGCATGCGATTTTCCGGGGAGCGGCCTGCCGTCGATCTGACGTACTCCGACGTGTTCCTCGTGCCGCGGCGATCGGCCGTGCAGAGCCGGCTGCAGGTGGACCTGGCACCCGGCGACGGCACCGGCACGACCATCCCGCTGGTGTCGTCCAACATGAACTCGGTCACCGGTGCCCGGCTGGCCTCCGTCCTCGCGCGCCGCGGAGGGCTGGGGGTGCTGCCGCAGGATATGCCGCTGCAGGAGCTGGACGCCGCGATCCGCTGGGTCAAGGACCAGCCGGTGCGGTGGGACACCCCCTTGGTGCTGCCGCCCGAGGCGACGGTCGCCGACGCTCGGCGGCTGCTGCCGGTCACGGAGGGTCACGGCATCCTCGTCGCATCCACCCCCGGCTCCGGCCCCGGCGGTCGTCTCACGAGGAACGACGTGCTGGGGATCGTCCCCGCGCCGCGGCTGGGGACCGCCCTCGCCGACGCCCGACTGGGCGATCTGGTGAGGGGACCCGCCGCGGCGATCGACGCCGACGACGTCGAGACCCCGCGGCAGGCGTTCGACCTCATCGTGGCAGCCGAGGCCGACGTCGTCTGCGTGCTGCACCACGGGCTGCTCGTGGGCACCCTGTCCCGG
>NZ_JANJFJ010000055.1:0-291 GCF_024626565.1 Microbacterium sp. zg.Y909 | reverse complement strand
ATGTTTCCAGCGGTGTCGGTCTGGGCATAGTGGATGCCGAGCCCCGGCGTGTGCAGCCAGCGACCTCCGTCGCTGCGGGGCGTCGGGTCCTCGCTGACCTCGAAACGCAGGTGCTCCCAGCCGCGGATCGCCGTGGCCAGGGCAGCCCCCGTTCCGGCGGGGCCCTCCCAGTAGAACTCCGCGCGGCGGCTGCCGGCCAGCACCGGCTGGTCGGCCCATTCGAAGTTGACGGCGCGGCCGAGCGCGCGGCCCACAGCCCATTCGAGGTGCGGGCACAACGCGCGCGGCGCC
>NZ_JANJFJ010000054.1:0-17990 GCF_024626565.1 Microbacterium sp. zg.Y909 | reverse complement strand
GCCATGATCTCTCCTTCGTCAGGTACGTCTTCCCCTACGACCTGATGCGGACCACGGCTTCTTCGGTTGTGTTCCCGCCATTATCACGGAAGCACGTGCGGGATGACAAGTGTGTGATTCCGGCGATCGACGCGTGGGGCGGCCTCTCCCCTTCCCACCGATGCCTCACCTTGCGATGATCAGCAGGCCCGCGCCCTTCGGGCCGCCTTATCTCAACAAGGAGACACGATCATGACTGGCAGCGACATCGGCCCTCGCCCTCACGCCTTCGACATCGAAGCCGCGACCCGGCAGAACGAGAACTACCGCGCGGTCGTGTGGACGGGGAAGCACCTGCAGGTCACGCTGATGTCCATTCCCCCGGGTGAGTCCATCGGCCTCGAGGCGCATCCCGACACCGACCAGTTCCTTCGCCTGGATGCCGGTCGGGGTCGGGTCGTCATGGGGCCCGAGAAGGATCAGCTCGACTTCGAGCAGGATGTCGCGGACGGATGGTCCATCCAGGTTCCCGCAGGCACATGGCACGACGTCATCAACACGGGCGACGAACCCCTGCGCCTCTATACGGTCTACGCGCCCTCACACCACGCGGCCGGGATCGTGCAGGCGACACGGGCCGACGCGGAGCGAGACGAGGCGGCCGGCACGGATGAGCCCCCGCCGTGGACGGCGCAGCCGCCCACGGTCGGCGACGACCAGCACGCTTAGCCGCACGCGGGAGGACCCGATCCCTACGCAGGGTGGCTCGAGAACTCGGCGGGCTCCAATGTCGAGATCGTCGCGGGCGAGTCGTGATCGCGAGCAGTGCGAAGCTTCGCTCTCCCTCATCCCCTCTAGACCCGTGACCGTGTGGGAATCGGGAGGGTTTTGTAGGGCGGGTGGGACTTGAACCCACGATCGTCGGGTTATGAGCCCGCTGCCTTGACCAGCTTGGCCACCGCCCCCTCACAACGACCTTACTAGGCGTGCCTGGCTTCGCTCGCACCTGGCATGTGGGCGGCAGCTCTGAAGCGGACCCTCAGCCGCGGGGCTTGTCGCCGGGCGATGCAGGACCCTCGGTGCCCCCGGAACTGCCTCGAGGGAACGGCAGCTCCTGGCTCTGGGAGACCACCTGCGGGTGATAGCGCGCCAGCGTCATGACGCCCCAGATGGCGATGGCGCCGGCGAGGGCGAACATGACGTAGCCCCAGACGGGGACCGCAGCGCCTTCGCCGAGCACGAGCAGGCCGAGAAGGACGGCGACCATCGGGTCGACGACCGTGAGGCCCGCGATCACCAGGTCGGGCGGGCCCGATGAGTATGCGGTCTGCACGAAGTAGGCGCCCAGCGCCGTGCCTGCCAGCAGCGCTACGACGCAGAGCACTGTCAGCCACTCGAAGTCGCCCGCCTCGATGCGTTTGATCACGATCTTGGCGAGGGTCGCGACGAATCCGTACACGATGCCCGCGGCCAGGATGTAGAACAGCGCCCGGATGCCATGGCGACGCCTCACCAGCAGCCATGAGACGACGAGGACCGCCGCGACGATCACGAGGATGATGAGCACCGTGATCAGCTGGCGGTTCGTGACGGTCTGCTCGACGGCGAACAGTGCCGCGACGATCACGAACCAGAAGATGCCGCCGACGCAGGCGATGATCGCCATCAGCGACCGGCGGGTGGGGGCATGCCCGGTCACACGCGCATTGAGCAGTGTGGTGATGACGAGCGCCACGGCGCCCAGGGGCTGCACGACGATCAGGGGCGCGACGGTCAGCGCGCCGAGCTGGCAGACGATGGCGAGGCCGAGCATGAGCGTGCCGACCACCCACGAGGGCCGCGCGAGCAGCTGTCGCAGCTGACCGCCGGTGAGCCCAGTCGAGCCGTCCTTGCCGCTGAGACGCTCGACCTTCTCGACACCCCGATGCTGGTACTGGGCACCGAACGACATGAAGACGGCGCCGGCGAGCGCCAGCGGGATTCCGAGCAGCAATCCGGGGTTGCGGAAGACGCCGACCAGCTGGTCGCCGACATCTTCGATACCCACCGCCCACATCACCCCTCGACAGTAGCGCCAACGCCTTCTCGGTAGGCTCAAGGACGTGGCTGTTCTACCGATTCGCATCATGGGCGATCCCGTCCTGCACTCCCCCGCCGCCCCCGTCGACGAGATCACCGACGAGGTGCGTCAGCTGGTGGCCGACATGTTCGAGACGATGGATGCCGCGCCTGGCGTCGGCCTCGCGGCCCCGCAGGTGGGTGTGCCACTGCGCATCTACACGTACACGTACGAAGACGACGACGGTCAGCCGTGGCGCGGCGTGATCCTCAACCCCGAGCTGTGGATGCGCCCCCCAGAGCCCGGCTCCCCCGACCCCGAGTCGGAGTCCGAAGGATGCCTGTCGTTCCCCGGCGAGCGGTTCCCGCTGCGGCGCTCGGATGAGGTCCTGGTCACCGGCATCGACCTCGACGGCGCGCCCGTGCGCATCGAGGTCGACGGGTGGCGCGCGCGCATCATGCAGCACGAGTTCGACCACCTCGATGGCATCCTCTACGTCGATCGCCTCGACGACGGCGACTGGAAGACCGTGCAGAAGATCGCCCGCAAGCGCGGCTGGGGTCGCCCTGGAGTCAGCTGGATGCCGGGAGTCGACGACCTCGACGCCTGACCCTTTCGCTCCTGGATGCGTAGAGCTATCGTATTTCGATAGATATGTATCGAGGTTCGGAGGTGTGCGATGGGTGCTCTCGTGATCGGTGCGCTCCGTGTGGTGCTGGCTGTGTCCTTCGCCGGAGCCCTCTTCGTGCAGGCCGTGATGGTTCCTCTGTTGTGGGTCGACCTCGAGGGGGCGCCCGACGCCGCGCGTGTCACGGCGGTCGTGATCGTGGTGCTCGGGATCATGACCCTGCAGGTGTGTGCCGTGTGCATCTGGCAGCTCCTCTCGATGGTGCGCCGCGGGTCCGTCTTCTCGTCACGGGCGTTCCGCTACGTGGATGTGATGATCGGTGCGATTCTCACCGCGGCGGTGCTCGTCTTCGCGCTGACGGTGCTCTTGGCTCCGGGAGAGGTGGCGCCCGGCGTCGTCGGGCTGATCTGTGGGGCCGCACTGGTGATCGGCGGTGTCGCGTTGGTGGTCTACGTGCTGCGGATGCTGCTGGCGCAGGCCGTCGAGCGTGAGGTCGAGGCGCGGCGGCTGCGGTCCGAGCTGAGCGAGGTGATCTGATGCCGATCGTCGTCGACATCGACGTCATGCTCGCCCGACGCAAGATGCCGGTCGCGGTGCTCGCCGAACGCGTGGGCATCACGCCGGCGAACCTCGCCGTGCTGAAGAACGGACGTGCGAAAGCGGTGCGCTTCACCACCCTCGAGGCGCTCTGCCAAGCCCTCGACTGTCAGCCGGGCGACCTGCTGCGGTGGGAGCCGCAGGGCGCGGTCGACCTTTCGCCGCACGCAGAAGGGGAAGCGACCGCCGACGCGAGGGCGTGACCTGCCTCATCCGATCCGCCCTCGCAACCCCCGTTCGCGCGCCGTCATCGATCGGTAGCGTTCCCCGCACACCCACGCGAGGAGGACGGCATGGCTCGGTTCGGATACACACTCATGACGGAGCAGAGCGGTCCACGTCAGCTCGTGGACTAGGCGGTGAAAGCCGAGGCGGCCGGGTTCGACTTCGTCGTCTCGAGCGATCACTACTCCCCCTGGCTCACCGCTCAGGGGCACGCCGCATATGCCTGGAGCATGCTCGGGGCCGTCGCCTACGCCACCCACGACGTGGAGCTCATGACCTACGTCACCTGCCCGACCATGCGCTATCACCCCGCGATCGTCGCGCAGAAGGCGGCGACGATGCAGTTGCTCTCGGAGGGCCGCTTCACCCTGGGCCTCGGGTCCGGTGAGAACCTGAACGAGCATGTCGTCGGCGAGGGGTGGCCGGCGGTGCAGATGCGCCAGGACATGCTGGTCGAGGCGATCGAGATCATCCGTGCGCTGCACACCGGAGAGCTCGTCACCTACGACGGCCAGTACTTCCGGGTGGATTCGGCGCGCATCTGGGACTGCCCCGAGGGTGGCGTGCCTCTCGGCGTCGCGGTGTCGGGCGAGTCCTCGATCGAGCGGTTCGCGGGACTGGCTGACCATCTCATCGCGGTGGAGCCGCAGGCGGAGCTGATCGAGGGGTGGGATGCCGCGCATCCAGAGGCATCCCGCAAGATCGGCCAGATCCCGATCAGCTGGGACCCCGACCGCGAGGCGGGGATCGCACGCGCCCACGAGCAGTTCCGGTGGTTCGCGGGCGGATGGTCCGTCAACGCGGACCTGCCGACGCCGGCCGGCTTCGCCGCGGCATCCCAGTTCGTCCGGCCCGAAGACGTCGCCGAATCCATCGCCGCGGGCCCCGACCTGGTCGAGCTGGCCGAGAGCGTGCAGCCCTTCCTCGACGCGGGCTTCACCGACGTCGCGATCGTGCAGGTCGGCGACGAGCAGCAGGAGCGCTTCGTGACCGAGGTCGCCCGGCCGCTCCTGGAGAAGCTGCGCACGCTCTGACCCTGCCGCGCGCCCTCGCCCTTCCGAATCTCACCGGCGGAGCCGGATGTTCACGCCCGCGTGACGCGTGGCCTAAGCTGGTACCGAGGATCCCGCGTCATCTGCGCGGCCCTCAACCGAAGGCCAGGGCTTCCACCCCTGGCCTTCACCTTTTGCCGGCCGCTGGGCGCCTCAATCCTCCGCGTCCGCGATGGCCTCGCCGTCGGCGTCGAGCGGTATCGGGCGCTCATGCGGTGGCAGGGGCTCCGGCAGGCCCGTCTCCGGGTCGAGGGGGCGATCGTCGTCGATGAAGGGGATGGGGACGCCCGTGCGAGGGTCGATGAGACCCTCGCCGTCGGGGATACTCAGGCTCATGTCGCTTTCCTTTCCTCTCGGCCAGGATGCGACGCTGCCGGGGGCCGCGCACCCCGTTGACGGGAGCGCAGGCCCCGGCTAGGGCGTGACAGCGTGCTGCAGATTCTGCACGGTCGTCTCGGATGGCCGACCTCCATACTCCGCAGCGGCGGTGTCGTCGTGCTCGTGGGATCGGCGCCCGTTATAAACACGGTCGATTAGGCATATAGGTGAATCACCCTCGCCCATAGGCGTGCATCCTCGTATGTTGGCGATGAGGCATTGCCGCCCCGCCTACCCGAGACATCGAGGATGATGACCCTGGACACCGATGCGACCGTCGGCCTTGACGAGCGCGATATGCCCGCCCCTGCACTGACGATCCGTGACGTGGGCATCGGCTTTCGCGGCGTGCGCGCGCTGGACGCCGTCAGCTTCTCGATCCCTCGCGGCGGAACGAGCGCGGTCATCGGGCCCAACGGGGCGGGCAAGACGACCCTGTTCAACTGCATCAGCGGGATCTATCGCCACGAGGGCGAGATCGAGCTGGCCGGACGGCCCATGAGCGGCGTGCCTGCGCAGGCCCGGGCGATCGCAGGCATCGCCCGCACCTTCCAGACGCCCGCGCTCCTTGCCGACCTCAACGTCTTCGAAAACGTCCTGCTGGGTGCGCACGGTGCAATGCGCGCCGGAATGTGGTCCGCCGCGCTGCGGATCGGCCGAGCGAGCCGCGAGGAACGCGCCGTCCGCCTCGAGGCGTGGGATCTGATGGGTCCGCTCGCGCTGCAACCTCTGGCGCTCGCGCCGGTGAGCAGCCTGGCCCACGCCGATCGACGCCGAGTGGAAGTGGCGCGCGCGCTGCTGTCACGTCCCTCGCTGCTCCTGCTCGACGAACCCGCCGCCGGACTGAGTGCCGACGAAGCCGACGAACTGCTGGAGGTCATCGCCGACTTCGGGGCCGACACACACATGACGAGCCTCCTCGTCGAGCACGACGTCGGCCTCGTCATGCGCGTCGCTCGCTTCGTCGCGGTGCTCGACGCCGGCCGGCTGCTCGCCTCCGGGGACCCGACAACCGTGTCCGCTGACCCCCGCGTGATCGCCGCGTACCTCGGTGCCGACGCGCCTTCTGACGGGGAGCTGCTGCCATGACCGTCCTCACGACCCAGAACCTCCGCGCGCGCTACGGCGGGGTCGAAGTGCTCCACGGTGTGGATCTCACCGTCGAGGAGGGTGAGATCGTCGCCTTGCTCGGCGCGAACGGCGCCGGCAAGACGAGCCTGCTCCGTGCCATCTGCAGGCAGGTCGACTCGACAGGTGCCATCACACTCGACGGCACCCGCATCGACAAGATGACGACGGCGCGCGTGGCCCGCCTCGGCATCGGCCATGTCCCCGAGGGCCGCGGAACCTTCACGGAGCTGACCGTCGAGGAGAACCTGCGCCTGGGCATTCTCGCCCGGCCCCGCCCCGTGCGTGCGACGGCGGACGAGGACCTGGACCTGATCCATGAGACCTTCCCGGTGCTGCACGAGATGCGCGGCCGCCAGGCGGGGGCGCTGTCGGGAGGACAGGCGCAGATGCTCGCAGTGGCGCGGGCACTTCTCGCCCGACCCCGGCTGCTTCTCGTCGACGAGCCGTCACTGGGCCTCGCCCCCCTGACCACGCTGGAGCTGTTCAACCGCTTCCAGTCGCTTCGGGATGCGTGGTCGCTGACGATCCTGCTCGCCGAGCAGAATGCGCGCTTGTCGCTGCGGGTGGCCGACCGCGCGGTCGTCCTCACCCGGGGTCGCGTGTCGCTCGAGGGCCCCGCCGCGGATCTGCAGGATCACGACGCGCTGCGTGCGGCCTACCTCGGCGACGGGCCGTCCGCTCCTGCGGACCGCCCGTTCCCTTCGACCCGAGGAGCGCTCGATGACTGAGTTCTTCCAGATCTTCCTGGACGGCCTCACCACCGGAACCGTCTACGCTGCCCTGGCCCTGGCGCTGAGCGTCGTGTTCCAAGGCACCGGCATGCTGAACTTCGCGCAGGGGGAGCTCGCCGTCGTGGCCGCCTTCATCGCGTTCACGATGCTGTCGACCGGCATCTCGCCGTGGCTCGCGATCCTCGTCGCCGTCGCCGCATCCGCCGTGATCGGCGCCCTCGTGCACGTGCTGGTGGTCCGCTGGGCCGACACCCGCAATGAAGGCGTCCTAATGGCGATGGGTGTGGCGTTGCTCCTCGGGATCAGCGCGCTCGCCGGCATCATCTGGGGAACCGACCCGCGCAGCTACCCCAGCCCCTTCGGCTCCGGACTCATCGAGTTCGCCGGACTGCGCCTCACCTACCAGCAGGCCGGTGGCGCGCTCCTCGTCGTCGTCGCGATGAGCCTGACCGCGCTCCTCTTCCAGAAGACCCCGATCGGATTGCGTCTGCGCGCCGTCGCGCAGAATGCCCCCTCGGCGGCACTGCTGGGGCTGTCGGCCCCCGTGTGGCTCGCCCTGGGGTGGGCGATCGCCGGCGCCGTCGGCGCGGTGGCCGGCGTCGTGGCCGCCCCCACCCTGGGACTGTCCCCGTCGATGATGAACTTCCCGCTGTTGATGGCCCTCGCCGCCGCCACGCTCGGAGGCTTGACCAGTCGAGTGGGCGCGGTCGTCGGTGGCCTGCTGATCGGCGTCGTCACGGCGTTTGCCGGCCGGTACATCCCCTTCCTCGGCGGGGACCTCAACATCGTGGTCGCCTTCGTCCTCATCGTGATCGTCCTGCTTGTCAAGCCCGGCGGACTCTTCGGAAAAGAGCGGATGGTGCGCGCATGACCAGTCCCATCCCCTACCCCCATGCGCGGCCCTGGTACCGCACCCCGCGGGGCCTGCTCACCCTCGCCCTGTTCTCGGTGGGCGTCGCGATCCCGTTCCTGGTGAGCGACTACGACCTGTTCAACATGACGCGCGTGCTCGCGATCGCTCTGGGAGTGGCGGGTCTGAACCTCCTCGTCGGGTTCTCGGGGCAGATCAGCGTCGGCCACGGCGCGATCTTCGGCATCGGCGGCTACACGACGATGCTCCTGATGCTGAGGATCGACGTGCCGTGGCCGCTCGCCCTCGTGGCGAGCATCGGCGCGGGGCTCCTCGTCGGCCTCGTGATCGGCATTCCGGCGCTGAAGCTCGGCGGACTGAACCTCGGGCTGTTCACCATAGCCATCGCCGCGGTCTTCCCGCTCGTGGTGAGCCGGTTCAGTGACTTCACCGGCGGGACCGTGGGGCTGGCGCTGCCGACCTCTCCCTTCGTCGCGCCCGACGGGATCGCGCTCACGCCCGCCCAGTTCGGTTTCCTCTTCGCCCTCCTGGCGCTCGCGGGCACGCTCGTGCTCCTCCGCAACATCACGGTGGGTCGCTTCGGCCGCGCCTACGCCGCGGTTCGGACGAACCGGATCCTCGCCGTGTCCAACGGCGTGCGCGTGCCCCAGCTGAAGCTCATCGCCTTCGTCGTCAGCTCGGCCGTGGCGGGTCTGGCCGGCGGCATCCTCGTGCTCGTCCTGACGGTCGCGACGCCCGACAGCTACCTGCTGACGTTCTCGCTGATCCTGCTCATGGCCGCCACGGTCGGAGGCAGCCGCTCGTGGATCGGCGCGATCGTGGGTGCGGCGATCGTCGTGTACCTCCCCGACTTCGCCAGCAAGGTCCTGCCCGGCCAGGCGTCAGGGCAGTTCGCCCAGCTCATCTTCGCCGTGCTCCTCGGTGTCTGCCTGATCCTCGCGCCCGGCGGCCTGGCCGCGTGGGGCACGTCGATCGCCCGCCGCGGCGCCGCGCTCGTGCGCGGTCGCCGAAGCACCGCCCCACGCACCCCCGAGACCGAATCCGGCAGCAGCACCGACCCCGAGTCCTATCCCGAAACAACAACAGCATTCACACGAAAGGAAGCGAATCGATGATGAAGACGTCACGACGAGCTCGCTCCGCCGTCATCTCCGCCGCCGCGGTAGCGGTCACCGCACTGCTGCTCAGCGGCTGCACGGGACGGCAGGCCGCGAACGAACCAGCCGCTGAGCCGCAGGATGACAGCCCGATCGTCATCGGGGCCAGCTGGCCCCAAAGCGGGCCGCTCGCCGCCGCGGCCGCAGGCTTGCACGGCTTCGAGGCCTACATCGAGATGACCAACGCCGAAGGCGGCATCGACGGACGCGAGATCAAGCTCGTCACCGCTGACGACGGCTATGACCCCGCCCGTCTCGCCGACAACCAGCGCAGCTTCGTGGAGAAGGAGGGCGCCATCGCCGTCGTCAACTTCGGCGGCATCGCGGTTCCCGGCCGGCCGTATCTCAACGACAAGAAGGTCGCGCAGATCGCACTGGCCGGGCAGACCCCGCTCAGCGACGTGGAGAACTTCCCCTATACGCGCGCCTTCTGGCCCGACGTGGTGTGGGAGGGCCAGCTGCACGCCCAGTGGCTGCAGGAGAACCGCCCCGACGCGGTCGTCGGCTTCATCGGGTTCAACAACGACCTCAGCGAGAGCCACATCGCAGGTCTCGAGGCCGGTGGCCTGGCCCCCGCGCAGGTCGCCATGGTTCCCCCGGGCACGGCCGACCTCACCGCGCAGGTCAGCCAGTTCCAGGCGGCGGGCGTGGACACCGTCATCATCAACATCGGCGCCCCCACGATCGGCGCGGTCACGAAGTACATGGACGAGATCGGCTACGAGCCCACTCTCCTGCTCGCAGGCAACATGGCCGACTTCGTCACCGTGGTCGACCCCGCCGGCGCGGACGCCGTCGCCGACGCCTACGCGTTCCACTGGGGCAAGGACCCGGCCGACCCGAAGAACGCCGAGGATGCCGCGACCCAGACGTTCATCGAGGTCATGACCGAGTACGGCTACGAGAGCGACATCCGGCAGGCCCTCGCGTTCAACGGCTACGGACTGGGTGCCGCGCTGGTGGAGGCGCTGAACAACGCTCCCGAGCTGACCGCAGACGGGCTGCTCGAGGCGTGGGACGCTCTCGAGGACACCGAGAACCCGTACCTCCAGGACGGCATGACGCTGGACGCGGGCTTCGGCGGGCGACTCATCTTCCAGGTGCAGCTCACGCAGTTCGACGGTGAGACCTGGGTGCCGCAGGGCGACGTGATCGACCTCCGGGACCTCGGCATCGTCGAATAACCGCAACGCAAGAGATCGCCCCCCGCACGGATACCGTGCGGGGGGCGATCTTCTGTGCTCCCGAGGAGCCGTCAGCGACGACGCGCCCGTGAGCGCGGGCGTGCGGGCGGCAGAACCGGAGCCGGCACGGGCGCGCCGACGCGGGCGCGGATCTCGCCGATGCCCTCGACGACCATCCGCACCTCGTCGCCGGTCTGCAGCGGAGGCGGGATGAGGCCCTGGTTGCGTCCCCACAGCTCGCCGAGGCATCCACCGTTGCCGACGGTACCCGAGCCGAGCACATCGCCGGGGACCACTCGCGAGTTGCGCGACGCGTACGCCACGAATTCCGGGAACGGCCAGCCCGCGTTGGACACGAGGTCCTCGCCGACGAGCGCGTCGTTGACGTACACCTCGGCGTGGACGGCGAGGAAGCCCTCCGCGTCGAGGTAGGGCACGAGCTCGTCCGCCGTCACGATCCAGGGCCCCAGCGTCGTGCCGAAGTCCTTGCCCTTGCACGGCCCGAGGCGCACCTTCATCTCGCGGGCCTGCAGGTCGCGGGCCGACCAGTCGTTCATGATCGTGTACCCGAAGATGTGCTCGGCGGCCGCGTCCGGCGTGAGGTTGGACCCTGTCGATCCCGGCACTGCCCCGATCACGACGGCGACCTCGAGCTCGAAGTCGAGGCGCTCGGTGACCGGTGGCGTGACCTCCTGGAAAGGGGCGAGGATCGTGTGCGGGTTCGTGAAGTAGAACGTCGGCGCCTGGTACCACTCGGGCGGCACGTCGCTTTTCCCCTCCACTCCGGCACTGACACCTTCGACGTGCTCCTCGAAGGCGACGAAGTCGCGCACGGAGGGCGGTACGACGGGGGCGAGGAGGTCCACGTCGGCGAGCGGGATGCCGGCGGCGTCGGCGACGCGCGACAGCAGCGCGGCCGCTCCGTCGATCCCGCGGGCGAGGGCGTCGGCGACCGTCAGCCCGTCCGGGAAGGGCACGACGCGGTCGTCCACGACGAAGCCCTCCCCCACGGTCTCTTCGTGGGTCCAGCGAGCGATTCTCATGCGTTCACCGTCTTTCCCAGCAGGGCCGCCGCGTTCGAGCGCAGGATGCGCTCCGCGGTCTGCGGTGCGAGACCGGCGGACTCCACGAAGGCGACGGGATCCTCCGAGCCCATGTCGAACGGGAAATCGCTGCCGAGCACGACCTGGCTCTCGCCGGCGACCTCGATGAGGTGACGCAGCGCGCCGGCGTCGTGGACGACCGTGTCGAACCAGATCTTCCGCAGGTAGCTGGACGGTTCGTGCGCGCAGCCGCGCGCATCGGGACGCACGCGCCACGCGTGATCGCTGCGGCCGATCGAGGTCGGCAGGTACCCGCCGCCGTGCGCCGCGACGAGCCGAAGACCGGGGTGACGGTCCAGCACCCCCGCGAAGATCAGGTGCGACAGGGCGACGGCGTTCTCGACGGGCTGCCCGACGGTGTTGGCGAGGTAGAACCGGTCGAGCCGCTCGTCGAGCGAGCAGCCGAACGGATGCAGGAAGACGACGCAGCCGAGCTCCGCCGCGCGCGCCCAGAACCGCTCCAGCCGCTCATCCGACAGTTCCACGTCACCGGCGAAGGAGGAGATCTCCACCCCCGCGAGCCCGCGGCCGAGCACGGCGTCGTCGAGCAGTTCGACGAGGCGCTCCGGATGCTGCAGGGGCACGAGTCCCAGTCCCACGAGGCGATCGGGCGCCTGTGCGGTGTGCTCTGCGATGAGGCGGTTCGCTTCGGCCGCGGCCCACACCGCAAGTCCCTCGGGCGCCCACGGATAGAAATGGTTGGGCGAGGCGCTGACCCACTGCACGTCGACGCCCTGCGCGTCCATCGCCGCCAGGCGCAGGCCCACGTCGGTGAGCTTGGGGACGCGGGCACCGACCATCGGTCCTGACACCGCCTGGCTGTCGGCACCGTGGCGCACGAGCTCCAGTGCAGCGGCCTCGGCGACGAGATCGGGGGCGCGGCGCGCGACCTCGGCGTGCAGCCCAGGCAGGAGAAGATGGGCGTGGACGTCGGTGACGGGCTGCCGCGGCGCGGTCATGCGGGCTCCGCCATCTTCTGCGCGATCCCGAAGATCAGCCCGCCGGCGTCGGCGCTGCGATCACCGTCGATCTGCCATTGGCCGAGCTGCACCGACGCCGCCACCACCGCCCCCGCGCGGGGGATGCGGCGGGCGTGGAACTCGTCCCACATCCCCTGGTCGAGGCTCTCGCCCCGCGTGAGCAGTTCGGTGAGGACGAAGGCATCCTCCAGCCCCTGCGCGGCGCCCTGGGCGATCGTCGGGGGGCAGCTGTGCGCGGCGTCACCGATGATGACCACGCGGCCACGGTTCCACGGCTCTGCCACGAGATGCTGCGTGAACCACGTGTAGTGCGCGTCGGCGCCGGCTTCGATGTCGGCGCGGATCTGGTTCCACGGCCCGTCGTACGCGCGCGATGCCTCGAGCATGAGCCGGCGCGCCTCGTCAGGGTCGACGCCGAAGCGGTCTTCGGCCTTCTCCACGAGGAACGCGTACATGCTGTCCTCACCCGTCGGGGTGTAGCCGGCGATGTAGACCGGTCCGCCGTAGTAGAGCGTGCTGCGTTCGACCTCCGCCGGGCGCGAGACGAACGTGCGCCAGATCCCCATCCCCGTCGACTCGGGCTTCGCCTCGATCCCGATGAGCTCGCGCACCGTCGAGTGCAGCCCGTCCGCGCCGATCACGAGGTCGTAGCGACCCGCAGGCGCGCCCTCGATCTCGATCTGGACGCCGTCCGCATCCTGGGTGAGGCCGGTCAGCTTCGCCCCGAAGTGCACCTGCACGCCCGCGCGCTCGGCGTGCGCCAAGAGGATGCGGGCAAGCTCTGCCCGCGGCATCCCCATCCCGGCCGGATAATCCGGACCTCCCGTCTTCACATCGGGAAGCTCGGCGACCACGGGAGCACCGGGACCGGGCGCGCGCAAGGTGAGCCCCTCGAACGGGTATCCGGCCTCGCGGATGTCGTCCCACGCGCCCAGCGCGTCGAACACCCGCAGGGCGTTGCCCTGCAGGCTGATGCCGGAGCCGAGGGCGGTCAGCTGCGGCTTGGCTTCGAAGAGATCGACCTCGACGCCGGCCTTGGCCAGCTGGATGCCGGCGGCCAGGCCGGCGACGCCGGACCCCACGATCGCGACGGTGTGCACTGCAGTCATGTCAGAACCTCTCTGTTCTGTTCGGGTGTGCGGTGGTGTGTGTCAGAAGACGGCCACCGGATTGATCGGCGAACCGACCGCCCCGGTGATCGGCAGTGGTGGCGCCGACAGCAGCACGTCCCAGCGTCCGCGTGCGGCGCACGCGTCGGCGAGCTCGTCGAAGTCCCACATCTCGCCGATCGTGAGTCCCATGTTCGGGATAGCGATCTGGTGCAGCGGCTGGAACGACGGCGCGTCGAACTCGTTGGGGCGCACTTCGAAGCCCCACGTGTCGGTGGCGACCGCTGCGATCTCGCTCCGGTGCAGCCAGCCGGCGGTGGTCAGCGACATGCCGGCCGCTTCGCCGCCGGCATAGTCGTTCCACCCCTCGCGTCGGGCACGGGCGAGCCGGCCCGTGCGCACCAGCAGTATGTCGCCGCGTCCGACCCGGCTGGACTCCCCCTGTGCCGCGATGCACGCGTCGAGGTCGGCGGCGGTGATGCCGTAGCCGTCGGGCAGTTCTCCGGTGTCGGGTTGCAGGAAGCGCCCCATGTCGAGCAGGACGCCACGGGAGACGATGACAGCGGCCGCGTGCTCGATCCCGGTGACGAGGTCGCCGTCACTGGTGACGACATCGCCCGCACGGCGACCGTTCCACGCCATCCCGTGGTCGAAGATGTGGCCGAGGCCGTCCCACTGCGTGGAGCACTGCAGAGGCATCGTGATGTAGTCGTCGGCGCCGCCGATGCCGTGCGGGAACGGCTGGTTGCCGCGTTCGGCGTCGGTGCCGGTGTCGGTCATGGTGTGGACGGGATTGATCCGGCGCCGCCACCCCTTCTGGGGGCCGTCCGTGTTGAAGGCCTGCGACAGCGAGACGACACGCCCTTGCGTCACGAGTGCCGCCGCCTCGACGCGCTTGGCCTCGTCGATGAAGTTGAGGGTGCCCAGGACATCGTCCTCACCCCACCGGCCCCAATTGCGATACGCCGTCACGCGCGCGGCGATCTCGCCTTCGGGATCGTTGCGGTCGAGGTCGGCGGGATGTTCGCTCGGCGCGGTCATGCGGCCGCCTCCGCGACGCAGCGGACGACTTGCGTGCCGACGCCCTCGATCGTGCCGGTCATCACGTCACCGTCGCGCAGGAATCGTTTCCAGTGCTGGCCGTTGCCCGCGGGGCTGCCGGTGAGCAGGATGTCGCCCGGCAGAAGCGGCAGCGTCTGGGACGCGGTCGACACGAGCGCGGCGACGTCGAAGACCAGCTCCGCGGTTGTGGCATCCTGCATCACCTCGCCGTTCAGCTCCAGGCGGATGGCGAGGTTCGCGGGGTCAACGAACGGCGCCGGGACGAGGTAGGGCCCCGTGGGGAGGAAGCCCGGCGCGTTCTTGGCGCTGAACCAGTCGGCGCCGATGTCGCCCACGTCGGAGGGGAAGAGCAGATCGCGGGTCGAGATGTCGTTGGTGATCGTGTACCCCGCAACGTGGCTCATGGCCTCGTCTCGCCCCACGCGGAACGCCTCGGGGCCGATGACGACGGCGAGTTCGAGCTCCCAGTCATGCACGTCACTGTAGGACGGAAGCGTGAGGGGGACGTCGTCTCCCACGACGCACTGCGGCATGCCGATGAAGACGAAAGGGCGACCGCTGGCGGCGCGCGCATCCATGATGCGTTCGGCACGGTCCCGCGCCTCCTCCGGCGTCAGCGCCGACTCGCCCTTGGTCAGTCCGCCGACGATCAGCTGCACGACGTGCGTGCGGTAGTTAGCGCCGGCTTGGAGCACCTGCCGCGGCTGCACCGGCGCGGTCAGGACCGCCTCGGACAGCGCAGTCCACGGCCCCTCCGCCTCGGCGAGCGTGGCGAGGCGGTCCCAGTCGGGTGCTGCGAGGAACGCGTTCAGATCGGACGCACCGAGTTCCTCCTCACCGAGGGGGCGGATGCGGTCGCCCGCGACGAGCCCGAGAACGACATCATTGCCCTGCCGGTATCGGCCGAGGGCGAAGGGGGCGGTGGGCGGGGTATGGGTCATGAATCCTCCTCGAGTCGTGACGTAGTGCGCCCCGGGACGGCCGCTTCAGGCGGCCGCCCCGGGACAGAGAACAGTGCTCAGCCGTGACGGGTGTACGGGTTCAGCAGCGCCGCCTTGATCTCTTCGGGCACGCCTTCCTCCGTGGCGGTGGGCCCGTCGGCGGGCGGGAACGACTCGGTCATCGACATCGGCATGGCGCCGTTGCGGTACATGTTGCTCGACCCGAGCGACGGCTTCCACGTCTGCGGCTCCCAGTCGGGCACGTAATTGCGGTACCCCCCGGTGTTCAGTTCGACCCGCATGCTCGAGGGCTCGCGGTAGTAGAGGAAGCTCTGCTCGCCGATGCCGTGGATGGAGGGCCCGTACTCGATCGCGGTGCCGCGCTCCATCAGGACGTCCGCGGCGATCAGCAGCTCCTCCCGCGTGTCGACCCAGAAGGCGTAGTGGTTGACCCGCCCGGCGCGCGAGGATCCGTCGAGCACAACGCCGAGGTCGTGAGACTTCTCGTTCGTGGTCAGCACCGAGAACACCGACATCGGCGCCTCGTCGAGCACGGTACGGGCCATGATCCGGAAGCCCAGCACCTCGTTGTACCAGCGCGCGAATCCGTCGACATCGCTCGTGGCGATCGTGACGTGGTCGAGCTGGCGGGGGGCGCCGGCAACGTGGCTGCGCTTCTGCGGACGGTCGGGGTAGATCGACGCGACCGACGGATCTGCGCGGTGGCGCGTGACGTCCCAGTGCAGGGTCATCGAGTGTCCCCACGGTCCCGTGAAGCGGTAGGCGCGACCGATGGCGTGCGCCTCGATCCATTCGCCCTGCACTCCGGCGCCCTCGATGCGGCGGACGGCCTCTTCCAGCGCCTCGGCACTGGAAGTACGCCATGCCATCGTCTCGAGAGAGGGCTCGTCGCCGGGCACCATCACGAGCGAGTAGGCGTAGTAGTCGCCCCAGCAGCGCAGGTAGACGGCATCGCCCACGCGGTCGACTTCGGTGAGACCGACCTGATCCTTGTAGAACTCCACCGAGGCCTCGACATCCGTCGACGTGATCGAGATGTACGAGAGGTGGGAGAGAAGCGTGATCATCATTGACCTTTCCGAGAGGGCTTCCATGCGCCTCGTGTTTCCCACTATCCGCATCTCGGACGTATCAGGGAACACCCGGTTGCCAATGCGCAGCATCAATCCCGTTTATGTCTAGCCCGATGGACGTGCCAGTGTTCCTCGCTGCGCTCGCGTCGAGTACTTTGCGCGATAGGTAGCCGAAGAGTGCCCCAAAGCAAGAACTCCCTTGATGAATCAAGGGAGTTCGGGGCTTGTTGGCTCCCCGGCTTGGACTCGAACCAAGAACCTATCGGTTAACAGCCGATTGCTCTGCCAATTGAGCTACCGAGGATCATGCACACCTTGCGGCGGGCAACTCGTCAATCCTAGCAAACGTCAGAGGGTGCTCGTGACTTACGACGCGACCAGTCTCGGGTTCGCATCGTCGCCGGGCGTCCACAGCAGACTGCCCGTCCCGTGGCCGGTCGCGACGGTGTGTCCGCCGCGAAGGACGAGCACGTCGGCATCCAATTCGTCGACCGCGGCCGCTTCATTGGTGACGATGACGGCGGCCATGCCGTACTCCGCCCGGCGGCGCAGGATCGCGTCGCGCGCGGCCCGCCTCACCTCGACGTCGAGGTTCGCGTACGGTTCATCGGCGACAAGCAGATGCGGACGCAGCATGAGTGCGCGCGCCAGCGCGACGCGCTGGCGCATGCCCGCGCTCAGCTCGTAGGGGTACTTCATCGCCGCACCCAGGGGCAGTTGCAGTTCGTCGAGCAGAGCGGCGACGCGCACCGCCAGTGCGCGCTGGTTCACCCGGCGGTCGCGGCTGGTGACGGGCTCCCCCACCACCTCTGCGACGGTCGAGCGTGCTGGAAGGTCGGCGCCGGCTCGCTGGGGAAGGTAGCCGGTGAGGTAGGTGTGCAGGCGGTGGGCGCGTCCGCGGCGGCCGAGCCGCACGCCTTCGACGACGGCGCTGCCACCCACGAGCGACAACGCAGAGCCGCCGCGGCCCGCCAAGACCGCGGCCAGGCTGGACTTGCCGGAGCCGGTGGGTCCCATGAGGGCGAGCGTGCCGCCGCGCGGGAGGGTGAACGTGGCACCGTCCACGACCCGCTGCATCGACCCGGTGTGGGCGATGGAGAGGTCGTCGCACCGGACAGAGAACTCGTCGCCACTCCTCGGGGTCATGGTCCCATCCTGCCCGGTCGGGCGGGCGCGGGCTACTCGGCGATCAGCCGGGCACGCTCGACGTCGAGCTCCCGAAGGCGGATGCGCACCGCGCGGCCCCCGTCGGAGTCCACATCAACACGCTGGATGTGCCGCATGAGCTCGCTCTTCTCGCGTTCGATGACCCGCAAGCGCAGCCGACGCGCGAGGTCGGCGGTCGAGGCCAGGGCGCCGGCTTCGGTGCGCGCCGGGAAGTCGGCCGTGAGCAGTTCGGCGGCCAGGGTGCGGTAGGGCTCGCGCACCGCTTCGACGGCGGCCGCCGCCCAGCCGATCCGGGTACGGTCGGGCTGTTCGACGACGGCGCGACGTACGGCTTCGAGCGCAGGATGGTGGAACGGCAGCGCCAGCGCGGGGTCGAGGATGGCGGCATCCACCGCGTGACCGTACTGCAGCACGCCCATGATCGCGTCGCGCTCGAGCGCCACGTCGGCGGTGCGCGGAAGCGATGCCAGCGTCACCCGCGGCGTCGGCGCCTCGCCGCCGTCCGCGACCGGCGTCGTGGACGAGGTGGGCGCTGCGTTCTT
>NZ_JANJFJ010000453.1:0-3227 GCF_024626565.1 Microbacterium sp. zg.Y909 | reverse complement strand
GGCGGCGCCACCGACACCACCGACGCCGCGCAGACGTTCCTCGACGGCGCATCGGCCGGTTCCGGACCGTACCTGCTGGACTCGTTGGACCTCACCACCCAGGTCGTCCTGGTGGAGAACCCCGAGTACAACGGGCCCACTCCCGCTGCGTACGACAAGATCGTGGTGCGCAACGTCACCGAGAGCGCCACCCAGCTGATCAACCTCAAGGGCGGCGACTCGAACATCGCGGTCGACCTGAACGGCGACCAGGTCGAGGGCCTCGGCGACGGGTTCACCGTCGACTCGGTACCGTCGGCCGAGACGATCTTCCTGCTGATCAACCAGAACCCCGAGGTCGGCCCCGCCACGGCGAGCCCGAAGTTCGCCGAAGCCGTGCGCTACGCCCTCGACTACGACAAGATCCTCGAGCTCGCCGGCGTGGGTGCCGAGCAGGCCACCGGCGTCATCCCGCCCATGTTCGCCGGCGCGCTCGCCGACGGCGCCGGCCAGGACCTCGACCGCGCACAGGCCGCGCTGGCCGAGTCCGGCTACGCGGGCGAGACGGTCAAGCTGCAGTTCCCGAACGACAACCCGGTCGGGGGCGTGGAGTTCACGCCCGTGGCCGAGCGCGTGCAGGACCAGCTGAAGGCCGCCGGCATCAACGTGGAGCTCGCTCCCGCGCCGTTCGCGACCGAGATCGACCCGTACGTCAACGGCACTGAGGCGTTCTCGATGTGGTACTGGGGACCCGACTACGCCGACTCCTCGTCGTTCCTGCCTTTCGGCCCGGGCGAGAAGGTGGGGCTCCGCGCGGGATGGGATGCCGCGGCATCCGCCGACATCGCCGCCCTCGTCGCCGCAGCGCGCAACGCGACGTCGGTCGAGGAGCGCACCGAGGCGTTCGGCGCCTATGCCGCCGCCATGCAGGAGTCTGGTCCGTTCGTGCCGCTCATCGTCCCCGGCAACAACATCGCCTCCGACGACACCGTGAGCGGACTGACGTACAACCCGACGTGGACGCTCGACCTCACCGCGCTTTCCCCCACGCAGTGACGTGACGACGTCCACCACGCCCGCTCGTCGCACGGGAGCCGGCCGGCACACGCTGGCCCGGTACCTGGTGCGGCGGGCGGGCACCTCCGTCATCCTGCTCCTGGGCGTCGTGCTGGTGACCTTCCTGCTGACCGTCCTGGTGCCCGGGGACCCGGTGCGCGCTGCGCTGGGCGAGGGGGCTTCGTCGAACCCGGCGACCGTCGCCGCGTACGAGGAGAAGTACGGGCTGGACAAGTCGGTGCCTGAGCGCTTCGTGCTCTACCTCGGCAACCTGCTGCAGGGCGACCTCGGCACGTCGATCACGACGGGCCGTGCGGTGGTCGACGACCTGGCCAAGGCCGTCCCCGCCACGGGCGAGGTCGCGTTCTACGCGATCATCCTGAGCCTCGCCGTCGCGATCGTGCTGGGCACGCTCGCCGCGTACCGTCGCGGCAAGGCCACCGATCAGGTGGTGCGGGTGGTCTCGCTCGTCGGGCTCAGCATCCCGACGTTCTGGATGGCGATCCTGGCGTACAACTTCTTCTTCCTCGAGCTCGGTTGGGTGCGCGGATCGGGACGACTGTCGCCGACCATCACGCCGCCGCCGCGCGTCACGGGCTTCCACACGATCGACTTCCTGCTCAACGGTGACTCGGTCGGGTTCTTCGACGCCGTCAGCCACCTGGCTCTGCCCGTGTTCGTGCTGAGCCTGTTCACGATCGCCCTCCTGACCCGCTTCATCCGCACCTCGGTGCTCGAAGTGCTCGATGCCGACTACGCCCGCGCCGCGCGCGCCAAGGGACTGAGCGGACCGCGCGTCGTCTTCGGCTATGTGCTGCGGGGAGCGGCGCTGCCGATCCTCACCATGGTCGGCATCGCGTTCGGCACACTGCTGTCGGGCACCGTGCTCGTCGAGGCTGTCTTCGCCTGGCCGGGTCTCGGCACCTATGCCTACAACGCCGCCAAGGGTCTGGACCTGCTCGCCGTCACCGGCGTGGGGCTCGTCGTCGGCGTCATCTACCTCGTCATCAATCTCGTGATCGACATCCTGTACGGCGCGCTGGACCCCCGGGTGAGGCTGTCATGAATCTGCTGCTACCCGCCCGCGTCGCCCCTCGGCGCCGCCGTCTTCCCGCCGCGTGGCGCTCTCCGCTGGCCGTCGTCGGCGTCGTCATCGCCGCCGGGTGGGTGGTCGTGGCGATCCTCGCACCGTGGATCACGCCGCACGACCCGCTCGCGCAGCAGCTGCCGCGCCTGCAGGCTCCCAGCGCCGAGGCGCTCATGGGGACGGATGCCAATGGTCGCGACGTCTTCTCCCGCCTGCTGGCGGGTGCGCAGACGACCATCCCGCTCGCCCTCGTGCTCGTCGTGTGCGCCATGCTCATCGGCACGGTCGTCGGCGCCGTCGCGGGCTACATCGGCGGCTGGGTCGACGAGGTGCTCATGCGCATCACCGACATGGTGATGGCCTTTCCCACCGTGATCCTGGCCATGGTGATCGCCGCCGCGCTCGGCCCCTCGATCATGAACGCGGTGATCGCCGGCATCATCGTCGCCTGGCCCCAGTACGCCCGCATCACCCGCTCGCTGGTGCTGAGTCTGCGCCACCAGAACTACGTCATCGCCGGCAGGCTGCTCGGATTCTCGCCGCTGCGGTCGCTGCGCGTGGACATCCTTCCCAACGTGGGCGGACCGGTGCTCGTGCTCGCCGCTCTCGACATCGGCACGGCGATCCTGCTGCTGTCCGGCCTGTCGTTCCTCGGCCTGGGCGCGCAGCCGCCCACGCCCGAGTGGGGCGCGATGATCTCCGCCGCCATGCAGCACATCGACGCCTGGTGGCTGGGGGTGTTCCCGGGTCTCGCGATCCTCACCGTCGTCATGGCGTTCAACTTCATCGGCGACTCGCTGCGCGACGCCCTCGACCCGCTGGCCGCTCGGGAGCGGCCGGCCGAGGCCGCCGCGGCTGCCGTCACGGGCACGGTCACGGCCGGCGGCCCGGCATCCGCCCCGAGGGAGGATGCGCGGTGAACGCCCTCACAATCAGCGACCTCCGCGTCGAACTGGGGCCTCGTGGCGCCCGTAGCGAGGTCGTGTGCGGCATCGACCTGGCGCTGCGCCCCGGCGCGGTGCAGGGGCTGGCCGGCGAATCGGGGTCGGGCAAGAGCATGACCGCGATGGCGGTTCTCGGCCTGCTGCCGGCCGGGGGCACAGCG
>NZ_JANJFJ010000452.1:0-3248 GCF_024626565.1 Microbacterium sp. zg.Y909 | reverse complement strand
GCTACGCCCCGGGCTGTGTGCACGCACGCGTGCGCTGAAACGACCCCGGGAAGTCTAGCCGACCGCGCCGTGTCCGCGCTGAGCCGGAGGTTCGACTACACTGGCGGAGGCCGCGGAGCTTTCCGCCGCGGGGATGTAGCTCAATGGTAGAGCCTCAGTCTTCCAAACTGATGGTGCGGGTTCGATTCCCGTCATCCCCTCCACTTATCAGCCCGTCATTCGCAGGCGACCCCGTCGCCATCACGGTCGAGCTTGCTGGAATATCCGGGGTCTCCCGCGTGGATCGGCGCCGCACCCGCCGCGCGGACCGCCGTGCAGTTCTCGTAATAGACGTCGGGTGCCGGTGCGGGTGCCGGTGCCGGTGCGGGTTCTGGTGCGGGTGCGGGCGCCGGCGCTGCGGGAACTGGCGCGAACGCGGACGTGACGGCCGGTTCGTCGGGGCATTCGGCCAGGACCCGGGCGATCGCGTCGTGCTCCGCCTGCGTCACCCACAATCCATAGGTCGCCTTGACGGACACCTGACGGGCGACATACGCGCAGCGGAACGCCTTGTTGCTCGGCAGCCAGGTGGCCGCGTCACCGTCGCCCTTCTGCGCATTCGCGCCGCCGTCGACCGCGAGCAGGTTGAGCGGATCGTTCGCGAACGAAGCGCGCTGGTCTGCCGTGAGGTGCTGCGCCCCCTTCTGCCACGCATCGGACAACGAAACCACGTGGTCGATCTGGACCTCTGCGGAGGTGTCCTGGCCGCGGACGAACCCGATGGTCTGCGCCGTGAAGGGGTCGGCGAGGATGCCGCTCATGACCTTGCAAGGGCCGGACTTCTCGATGTCGGTGAGGTCGCGGGCGAGAATGTCGTTGCGGGTGTCGCACCCGTTGCGGTCCACGTCCAACCACCGCTGCCCGAACTGGTCGCGGTCGTAACCGGTCTTCGACGCCCTCCCCTTCACCTCGAGAGTGGACAGCACCGCCAGCGCGGTCTGGTCCGCTGTCGCCGCGCTGTCGGCCGCGGTCGAGGCCTCGCCTTGGAACGTCGGATCGGTGATCTCTTCGTCCACGGGCTCGACGGTGACCGTGGGCTCGGGGGTGGGCGTCGGCGCGGAGGGCGTGGCGATCTGCGCTGCCACCGGCGCGTCACCAGGAAAGAACGTCGAGCTGACAGTGCCGGTGACCAGGAACATCGCCGCCGCGGCAGCGGTGACCACCCACGCGGTCCTTCGTGAGCGCAGCCGCAGCCACGTCGGCGTGTTCTTGGCCAGCGCGACGATTCCGGTGATGAGGACCGCCAGTGAGACCAACGCGAAGATCGGGGACAACAGGACCCCGACCAGCAGAGCGACCACCCCGACCACCGCCCAGAGCCATACCGGGAATCGTCGATCCGGCTCAGCTGGCAGTGCTGGAGGAGGCGGCATGGTTGCGAGTGGCGACGCGGGCTGCACCAGGTCCGTCCACTGGCGACCGTCCCACCAGCGTTGCTGCTGTTCGTTCTGCGGATCCGTATGCCAACCAGCAGGTGTAGTCACGACACGTTCCCGTCAGTCGCATGCCGCAAGTTTGTTGGGTTTTCGCCCCAGGTCCCCATGGACTTCCCTTGTTCAGGCAACGTTTTCAAGGCTATCCGGGTCCCAAATCTCGACTGACCACAGGGATGACAAATCCATCTCTTTCATACGCTGAACCCCCGTCGTGAGGGACCCGTTCGCGACCCACGGATCTCGGCACACAGAGGTCAGAACTTCCAAACTCATGGTGCGGGTTCGATCCCCGTGATCCCTTCCACTTCTGGTTCTTGTCCGCCGATCACGCGCGGACGGCGAACGCGCCGTGGCATCCGCCCATGCGACGACTCCGTTCACCCGGATGCGGAGATCTGCCCGGGCAAGGGCCGGATGCCGCCTACAACGCCGCATCCGGGCAGATGTCCGCATCTCGGCGAAGCGGTCCAGGCCGCACTCACCGGCGGCCGGGCGCACCGGCGGCCGTCACCGCGCTCGACGCATCCGTGCATACTGGGCGCGCGAAGCCCCGATAGTGTCGGTTATCGTCGCCCTGCTGGCACTGTGGCGCCGTGGTCGGACAGTCAGCCCGCGGACGTCGCGTCTCGGTGGTTGCGCAGGTGCGTGCGGTAGACCTCGGCGTTGCGCAGCAGCTTGCCGCGTTCGTCCTCGGTGAGCTCGCGGCGCACCTTCGCGGGCACGCCGGCCACCAGCGAACCGGGCGGCACCACGGTCCCCTCGAGTACCACCGCTCCCCCGGCCACGAGGGACCCCGCACCGATGACGGCGCCCGACAGCACGACCGCGCCCATGCCGATGAGCGATCCGTTCTCCACGGTGCAGCCGTGCACGACCGCGTTGTGCCCGATCGAGACGTCGGCTCCGATGACCACGGGGTGCCCCGGGTCCACGTGCACCGAGACGTTGTCCTGCACGTTGCTGCCCGCCCCCAGCGTGATGCTGTCGCTGTCGCCGCGCAGCACGGCGTTGTACCAGACACTCGATTCCTCGCCCAGTGTCACCGCCCCGATGATCCGCGCCCCCGCCGCGACGAACGCAGAGGCAGGCACGAGCGGCTCGCGGCCGGAGACGGACAGGACGGAGGCATCATCGGCGATCGTCATGCCACGACTCTAGGGCGGTCGTCAAGCCGCATAAGCCCAGCCTCAGCTTGCTTGCGGAATAGCCCCGCCTGAGTACCGTTGCAGAAGGTGGGGCGACTCCCCGCCGATAGGAGACGACAGCATGACGAAGAATCAGATCATTCCGGCCACCGCCGCCGACCCGACCGTCGCCGCCGGCACCGCGCAGTTCCTCACGCCGGTCGTCATGGGCCTGCAGGCGCTCGTGGTCAACGGCAAGCAGGCGCACTGGAACGTGCGCGGCGCGAACTTCCAGTCGATCCACGAACTCCTCGACACGGTCGTCGAGCACGCGCAGGGCTGGTCCGACGAAGCCGCCGAGCGCATCGTCGCCCTGGGCCTCCCCATCGACGCCCGCCTGACCACCGTCGCCCAGAAGGCCAAGCCCACCACCGTGCCCGCCGGGTTCACCCCGTGGGACGCCATGGTGCGCAGCGTGCTGGCCGACATCGACGGCATCCTCGTCGATGTGCAGGCCGCGATCGACGGTCTCGACGAGGTCGACCTCACCAGCCAGGATGTCGCCATCGGCATCAAGGCGGGCCTGGAGAAGGACCGCTGGTTCCTCTTCGCCCACCTCGCCGAGTAATCACGTCTCCACGAAGCCCCG
>NZ_JANJFJ010000451.1:0-3254 GCF_024626565.1 Microbacterium sp. zg.Y909 | reverse complement strand
TACTGTAAGCGAGCGTATGGCGAAGAAAGACGGTGTCATCGAGATCGAGGGTGTGATCTCCGAGGCTCTCCCGAACGCGATGTTCCGCGTGGAGCTGAGCAACGGACACAAGGTGCTCGCAACGATCTCGGGCAAGATGCGACAGAACTACATCCGCATCATCCCCGAGGACCGCGTTGTCGTCGAGCTCAGCCCGTACGACCTCACGCGCGGTCGCATCGTCTACCGCTACCGCTAGACCGGTCGAGAAGTAACGCCCCGGGGCATGCTGCCCTGCCCGGCGAAGACAGCGAACAGGAAAATCATGAAGGTCAACCCCTCCGTCAAGCCCATCTGCGACCACTGCAAGGTCATCCGCCGCCACGGTCGCGTCATGGTCATCTGCAAGTCCAACCCGCGCCACAAGCAGCGCCAGGGTTGACGCGGGGATGCCACGGCATCCCACCCCACAGACGTACAACTGAACAACACACACGGCAGGATCAGAACCTCGCAAGAGGGGACACCTCGGGGCGGAGGCCCGGGCACCGATCCTGCTCCACACCTCCACTCACTCCTAGGAGAGCCGCATGGCACGTCTTGCCGGCGTCGACATCCCGCGCGATAAGCGCGTGGTCATCGCCCTGACCTACATCTACGGCGTTGGCCGTACCCGTTCGCTCGAGATCCTCGAGGCGACCGACATCAGCGGAGACATCCGCGTCAAGGACCTCACTGACGACCAGCTCGTCACGCTCCGCGACTACATCGAGGGCAACTACAAGGTGGAGGGTGACCTTCGCCGCGAGGTGGCCGCCGACATCCGCCGCAAGGTGGAGATCGGATCCTACGAGGGCCTGCGCCACCGCCGCGGCCTGCCGGTGCGCGGCCAGCGTACCAAGACCAACGCTCGTACCCGCAAGGGTCCCAAGCGCACGGTCGCCGGCAAGAAGAAGGCGCGCTAGGCCTCCGCCGGCGCCCCAGGATTTAGGGAGAACGCAGAAACATGGCACAGGCCAAGAGCGCCGCGCGCAAGCCGCGTCGCAAGGAGAAGAAGAACATCGCGCTGGGTCACGCCCACATCAAGTCGACGTTCAACAACACCATCGTCTCGATCACGGACCCGTCCGGCGCTGTCATCAGCTGGGCCTCGTCCGGTGGCGTGGGCTTCAAGGGCTCGCGCAAGTCGACCCCCTATGCCGCAGGCATGGCGGCGGAGTCGGCTGCGCGCCAGGCTCAGGAGCACGGCGTCAAGAAGGTCGACGTCTTCGTGAAGGGTCCGGGTTCGGGCCGCGAGACCGCGATCCGCTCGCTGACGGCCGCCGGCCTCGAGGTGGGGTCCATCCAGGACGTCACCCCGCAGGCGCACAACGGCTGCCGTCCGCCGAAGCGCCGTCGCGTCTGATCCACGACCGACTCCGGAGCGGGACCCGCAGGTGCGCGGTCCCGCTCCGACCCCGTGGCACGCACGCTTCCCGGATGCCGCGACGCGCGGCATCCGACGACAACTCAACACCTCACCACACACACGTGTCATATAGCGGTCACGTGATTGAAAGGAACACATCGTGCTCATCGCACAGCGTCCCACTTTGACCGAGGAGAAGATCGGCGAGTTCCGCAGCCGGTTCATCATCGAGCCGCTGGAGCCCGGGTTCGGATACACGATCGGCAACGCGCTGCGCCGCAGCCTGCTGTCGTCGATTCCCGGCGCGGCCGTCACCAGCATCCGTATCGACGGCGTGCTGCACGAGTTCAGCACGATCCCCGGTGTCCGGGAGGATGTCACCGAGATCATCCTCAACATCAAGCAGCTGGTCGTCTCGAGCGAGCGCGATGAGCCCATCACCGCGTACCTGCGCAAGACGGGTGCCGGCGAGGTCACCGCGGCGGACATCTCCGCTCCGGCCGGTGTCGAGGTGCACAACCCCGAGCTGGTCATCGCGACCCTCAACGACACCGCCAAGTTCGAGCTGGAGCTGACGATCGAGCGTGGCCGCGGCTACGTCTCGGCCACGCAGAACCGCAACGAGTACGCCGAGGCCGGGGTCGTCCCGATCGACTCGATCTACTCGCCGGTGCTCAAGGTCAGCTACCGCGTCGACGCCACGCGTGCCGGTGAGCGCACCGACTTCGACAAGCTGGTGCTCGACGTCGAGACGAAGGCCTCGATGTCGCCGCGCGACGCCGTCGCCTCGGCCGGTCGCACCCTGACCGAGCTGTTCGGCCTCGCCCGCGAGCTGAACGTCGAGGCCGAGGGCATCGAGATCGGCCCCGCGCCGGTCGAGACCGTGCTCTCGAACGAGCTGTCGATGCCCATCGAGGACCTCGACCTCTCGGTGCGCTCGTACAACTGCCTGAAGCGTGAAGGCATCAACACGGTTTCGGAGCTCGTCGCGCTGTCGGAGACGCAGCTGATGAACATCCGCAACTTCGGTCAGAAGTCGGTCGACGAGGTGCGCGACAAGCTCGTCTCGCTCGGCCTGTCGCTGAAGGACTCGGTCCCCGGGTTCGACGGCGCGCACTTCTACGGCGGATACGACGACGAGAACATCTGATTAGCGGATGCCGCGGCTCAGCGTGACGCCGGGGCGCGGCATCCGAACCCTTCTTCTTTCCTACTGGAGTAACTGACATGCCCAAGCCCACCAAGGGTCCCCGCCTCGGAGGCGGCCCCGCCCACGAGCGTCTGCTTCTCGCGAACCTCGCCGCAGCGCTGTACACCCACGGCTCGATCACGACCACGGTGACCAAGGCCAAGCGCCTGCGTCCGCTGGCCGAGCGCCTCATCACGTTCGCCAAGCGCGGCGACCTGCACGCCCGTCGCCGGGTGCTGTCGGTCATCGGTGACAAGACCGTCGTGCACACGCTCTTCACCGAGATCGCGCCTCGGGTCGCCGAGCGCGAGGGTGGCTACACCCGCATCACGAAGATCGGCAACCGCAAGGGCGACAACGCCCCCATGGCCGTCATCGAACTGGTGCTCGAGCCCGTGAACCCGAAGCCGAAGTCGGCGAAGAAGTCCGCTGCTGCTGCTCCGGCCGCTGAGGCCGAGGCTCCCGTCGAGGAGGCTCCCGTCGAGGAGGCTCCCGTCGAGGCTGACGAGACCGCGGCCGAGGCCGGCGCCGAGTCGCCCGAGGAAGGCGCTGCCGCTGAGGCCGCCGCCGAGGACGCTGTCGAGGAGCCCGCGAAGTCGGAGTGATCGCGTAGGCCGGTTCGCGCCGGCCGTGCACGTCGAGGCCCGCCCCTGGTTCGCCAGGAGCGGGCCTCGCGGC
>NZ_JANJFJ010000450.1:0-3255 GCF_024626565.1 Microbacterium sp. zg.Y909 | reverse complement strand
CGGCGATGTCGATGCCCTCGGTGTAGAGGAAGTCCACGTCGCCGGTGGCACGCACGTACTTCGCCAGGGCGAAGCAGACGTCGGCGTTGATGTGGTACTGCGCGGTGCCGGCGGCGTAGTAGGCCGAAGCCTCTTCGCCGTTGATGGTGCGCCAGGGGAAGAGCGCGCCGGCCTCGTTGAGCTGACCGGCGCGCTTGCGGGCGGCGGGCAGCATGAGGTAGCGCATGCGCAGGGCGTTACGGGCCCACAGCGGCGTCGTGTACGCCAGGAACGGCAGCACGTAGATCTCGGTGTCCCAGAAGTAGTGGCCGCTGTACCCGGAGCCGGTCACGCCCTTGGCGGGAACGCCCCGGCCGTCGGCACGGGCCGCAGCCTGCGCCAGCTGGAACAGGCACCAGCGGGTCGCCTGCTGCAGGTCGTCGTGGCCGCCGATGCGCACGTCGGAGCGATCCCAGAATCCGTCGAGCCAGGCGCGCTGGCGCTCGAACAGCACGTCGACGCCCCCGCTCTGTGCGCGGTCGAGTGTGCGACGGCAGCGGTCGACGAGCTCCCGCGCGGGCACGCCCCGCGACGTGTGGTACGCCACGACCTTGGTGACGGTGATCGGCACGCCGGCCTTGGCCTGCACCCGGTACAGGTTCTTGGCGATGTCGGGCTCGATGAGCCCGCGCATGTCGTACTCGTTGTCGGTCTCGATGAAGTGGTCGGCGACGACGGCCAGCGTCATGCCCGACTCGGTGACGCGGTACGACAGCGCGGCGCGCGACCCGTCCTGCCAATAGTCCTGCGGCTGCAGCACGCGCTCGTGCATGCGCTCCGCCTTGCGCGGGTCGAACGTGGCGCGCGAGCGGCGGGATGCGACCGCGGTTCCGCCGTAGACGTCCTCGCCGTCCTGGCGGTTCACGAGCTGGCAGTTGATCGTCACGGGCGCGTCGGAGTTGAGCACCGTGACGGTGAGGCGCATGACCGAGAGGTGCTTCTCCTCGAACGACACCATGCGCTCGAAGTCGATCTGCACCTCCCTGCCGCTGGGGGTCACCCACAGCAGGTGACGGCGCAGCACGCCGTCGCGCATGTCGAGCACCCGCTCGTAGTTGCGCACCTCGGCGATGTCCAGCGACAGCGGCTCGTCCTCGACGTAGACGCGCATGACCTTCGCGTCAGGGGCGTTGATGATCGTCTGCCCGACCTCGGCGAAGCCGTACGCCTGCTCGGCGTGGCGGATCGGGAACGTCTCGTGGAAGCCGTTGATGAACGTGCCGTGCTCGTGCCCGTGCAGCCCCTCGGGCTGATTCCCCCGCATGCCGAGGTAGCCGTTGCCGAGCGCGAACAGCGTCTCGGTCACGCCGACGTCCTCCAGCGTGAAGTTCTTCTCCACGAGCCGCCAAGGGTCGACGGGGAAGCGATCACGGTCGATCATGCGGGGGCCTTCCAAGAGTGTTCGGAGGGGGGTGCCGGTCGGGTGGCCGGTCAGTCGAGGAATTCTTCGAGATCGTCGACGACGAGGTCGGCGCCGGCATCGCGCAGCACCTGCGCGCCGACGCCGCGGTCGACGCCGACGACGAGGCCGAATCCGGCTGCGGCTGCTGACTGCACTCCGCTGTGCGCGTCTTCGACCGCGACGGAGCGGGCGGGCTCGACCCCCAGCATGCGCGCGCCGGCGAGGAAGACGTCGGGGGCGGGCTTGCTCGGAAGGTGTTCGCGTTCGGCGATGACGCCGTCCATGATCACAGGGAACCGGTCGATGAGACCGGCGACGGTGAGCACTTCGCGGGCGTTCTTGGAGCTCGACACCACGCCGACGGGCGTGCCGGCCGCTTGCAGCTTCTCGAGCAGGCGCAGCGACCCGGGGTACGGCGCGATGCCTTCGCTGCGCAGCACCCGTTCGAAGACGAGGTTCTTGCGGTTGCCGATCCCGCAGACGGTGTCGAGGGCCGGATCGTCGCTCGGGTCGCCCCACGGCACCTCGACGTCACGGCTGCGCAGCAGGCTCGCGACACCGTCGTAGCGCTTCTTGCCGTCGAGGTGGAGGAAGTAGTCCTGCTCGGTGTACGGCGGCGTGATGCCCCACGCCGTGAACAGCTCGGTGAACATCGTCTGCCAGGCGTGCATGTGCACTTCGGCGGTGGGGGTGAGCACGCCGTCGAGGTCGAAGAGCACGCCGTCATAGGCCGTCAGGTCAGGCAGAGTTCGGGTGTTCACGTGGCCAGCGTAGTCGCGCAGACTGTGCCCGGTCACCACGCCACCGAGGCGGGCGCGGCATCCCGTCGCCCTCGGTCTCCCGTCACAGCGCCGCGGCCACCTCGAGGGCCTGCCGCGCGATCTCCAGCTCCTCGTTCGTGGGCACGACCAGCACGGTCACCGGCGATCCGTCGGCGGAGATCACACGGATGCCACGGGCGCGCTCCTCGTTGCGGGCGGGGTCCAGCTGCACTCCGGCGAAACCGAGCGTCTCCAGCGCCCCCGCGCGGACGATGGGCGAGTTCTCGCCCACACCGGCGGTGAAGACGATCACGTCCACGCCGCCGAGCTGAGCGATGTAGGAACCGGCATAGGCGCGCAGCCGGTGGATGTACACGTCCATCGCGAGCCGGGCGTCTTCGTCGCCCGCTGCCACCCGCTCTTCGAGGTCGCGCATGTCGTTGACACCGGCGAGACCGAGCACGCCGCTGCGCTTGTTGAGGAGGTCATCGAGGTCGTCGATCGACATCCTCGCGCGGCGGGCGAGGTGAAACAGCACGGCGGGGTCGATGTCACCCGAGCGGGTGCCCATGACGAGCCCCTCCAGCGGCGTGAGACCCATCGAGGTCTCCACGGACCGGCCGCCGTCGACGGCGGCCACCGATGCGCCGTTGCCGAGATGGAACACGATCTGCTTGAGCTCTTCGAGCGGCCTGCCCAGGAAGTCCGCGGCGGCACGGCTGACGTACTTGTGCGAGGTGCCGTGGAAGCCGTAGCGACGGATGCGGTGGGCCTCGGCGAGGTCCTTGTCGATCGCGTAGGTGTAGGCGGCGGGAGGCAGCGTCTGGTGGAACGCGGTGTCGAAGACAGCCACGTGCGCGAGATCGGGGAAAGCGGCCTTCGCTGCCCTGACGCCCTGCAGCGCACCGGGGTTGTGGAGAGGTGCGAGCACCGACAGCTCGTCGATGTTGATCTCCACGAGGTTCGTGATCAGGGTGGGCTCGAAGAATCGCGCCCCGCCGTGCACGACGCGGTGACCGACCGCCACCGGCGGGAAGTCGTCGAGCGACGGCC
>NZ_JANJFJ010000449.1:0-3262 GCF_024626565.1 Microbacterium sp. zg.Y909 | reverse complement strand
CGGATGTGGCGGGTGACGGCGCGGGTGTCGATGCCGCTGATGCCGACGATGCCGTCGGCGACCAGTGCCTCGTCGAGCGTGCTGTCCGCGCGCCAGTTGGACACGACCCGTGAGGGGTCGCGCACGACGTAGCCGGCCACCCAGATGCGGCGGGACTCGGGGTCTTCGTCGTTCATGCCGGTGTTGCCGATGTGCGGCGCGGTCTGCAGCACGATCTGACCGGCATAGGACGGGTCGGTGATGGTCTCCTGGTAGCCGGTCATGCCGGTGGCGAAGACCACTTCGCCGAGGGTCGTGCCTCGGGCGCCGTAGGCGCGTCCGGTGTGGCGCGTGCCGTCTTCGAGGACGAGGACGGCGGGTTCACGGGTGAACAAGGTCACGCGGGGTCTCCTGTCGTGGGAGCGGGGTCGGATATCTCTCGCAGCGCGTCGACGAGCGCGCGCGCGGAGGTCTCCTGGGGTCGGAAGTAGGAGTCGACGACGATCGCGTCGCCCTCGGCGGTGGGGATCTGCCAGTCCAGGCGCGCCAGACCGTCGCGCTCGACGACGCGGTCGATCGCGACGGTGGCCTGCGCGACGCCGTCGATACGGCTGCGGCCGATGAACAGGCGCGGCTGGCCCACCAGGTCCAGCGCCACACCGGCATCCGTCACGGTGACGTCGGCCCGCGAACGGAAGCCGAGGCCGCGGATGGCCAGCCGCTCGAGCGGTTCCCCGTGGCGGGTCGTGGCGACGTACAGCACCGGGAAGACGCCGATCACGGCGGCGCCGGTGGGGATCTCGCCCACGGGAGCGGCGAAGCCGGCGTCGCGGCGGGTGCGTCGGCGCCAGCCCCAGGCGACCAGGCCCAAGAGGCCGATCGCCACGGCGACGACGATCAGCAGTGCTGTCTCGCGGGTCATGCCCACACCTCCGTGGTCTCACGCAGCGCGCCGTCGGCGACCGTCGCGCGGCCGCGGTGCAGTGTCCACCGCACCTCACCGGGAAGCTCCCGGCCGAGGTAGGGCGAGTTCGCACTGCGTCCGCGCAGGTCATCGCGGCCGAAGGTGCGCACCGGCGCCGGGTCGTAGAGCGTCAGCGACGCGGCCTCGCCGGCCGCGAGCGGCGTGCCGTGACCGGCCAGGCGCCCGATGCGGGCCGGGGCGGTCGACATGACGCGCGCGACGTCGTCCCAGCCCAGCAGGCCGGTGTCGACCATCGCCTGCTGCACGACGCGCAAGGCGCTTTCGAGCCCCACCATGCCGTTGGCCGCCGCCGGCCATTCGCAGGCCTTGGCCTCGGCGGGGTGCGGGGCGTGGTCGGTCGCGACGATGTCGATGGTGCCGTCGGCCAGGCCTTCGCGCACCGCCTGCACGTCCTCGGCGCGCCGCAGCGGCGGGTTGACCTTGAAACGGGCGTCGTAGCCGCGCACGAGCTCCTCGTCCAGCAGCAGGTGGTGGGGGGTGACTTCGGCGGTGACGGCGATGCCGCGCTTCTTCGCCCAGCGGATGATGTCCACCGACCCCGCCGTCGACAGATGGCAGACGTGCAGGCGGGAGCCGACGTGCTCGGCCAGCAGCACGTCGCGGGCGATGATCGACTCTTCGGCGACGGCGGGCCAGCCCGCCAGTCCCAGCTCGGCCGAGACGGTGCCCTCGTTCATCTGGGCGCCCTCGGTCAGCCGCGGGTCCTGCGCGTGCTGCGCGATGACGCCGTCGAAGGCCTTCACGTACTCCAGTGCCCGTCGCATGATGAGCGGGTCCCAGACGCAGAACCCGTCGTCGCTGAAGACGCGCACCTGCGCGCGGGACGATGCCATCGCCCCCAGTTCCGCGAGCCGCTCGCCCTTCTGCCCGACCGTCACCGCGCCGATGGGCTGCACCGTGACGTAGCCGGCGGCCTCGCCGAGGGCCAGCTCCTGCTCGACGACGCCGGCGGTGTCGGCGACGGGTGAGGTGTTGGGCATGGCGAAGACCGCCGTGTAGCCGCCGGCGGCGGCGGCACGCGAGCCGGTGAGGATCGTCTCGGATGCCTCGTAGCCGGGCTCGCGCAGGTGCGTGTGCAGGTCGACCAGCCCCGGAAGGGCGACCAGCCCGTCGGCGTCGATCACGGTGGCGCCGGCTCGGCTGAGACCGCTGCCCACCTCGGCGATGCGCCCGTCGGCGATCAGGAGGTCGGCGGTGCGGTCAGCGCCTGCCCCGTCGTGGATGCGTGCGCCGCGGATGAGGAGAGTCTCGCTCATCGTCCGTCCTCTCCTGCTCATGCGCGCTCCCCCGCCAGCAGCAGGTAAAGGGCGGCCATCCGCACGGACACGCCGTTCGTCACCTGTTCGAGCACGGTCGAGCGGGACGAATCGGCGGCGTCGGCGGAGATCTCCAGACCCCGGTTCATCGGACCGGGGTGCATGACAATGCTATCTGGCGCGAGACGGCCCAGACGCCCGGCGTCCAGCCCCCACCTTCGGGAATATTCCCGTTCAGTCGGGAAATAGGCCGCGCCCATGCGTTCCAGCTGAATCCGCAGCATCATCAGCGCGTCGACACCCTCGTCCAGCGCCTCGTCCAGGTCGTACCGCACGTGCACCGGCCACGCCGAGACGTCCTGCGGCACCAGGGTCGGCGGCGCCACCAGCGTTACCCGGGCTCCCAGGGTGGTCAGCAGCCACACGTTGGAGCGGGCGACGCGGGAGTGCAGGATGTCGCCGACGATCACGACGCGCAGCCCCTGGAGGTCGCGTCCGCGGCTGTCGCCGGCGAAGAAGCGCTTGCGGATGGTGAAGGCGTCCAGGAGAGCCTGCGTGGGATGCTCGTGGGTTCCGTCGCCGGCGTTGACGACCCCGGCGGTGATCCAGCCGCTCGTGGCGAGGGTCTGCGGGGCACCGGAGGCGCCGTGGCGGATGACGACGGCATCCGCCCCCATCGCCTGCAGGGTCTGCGCGGTGTCCTGGAGCGATTCGCCCTTCGACACCGACGAGCCCTTGGCCGAGAAGTTGATGACGTCGGCCGAGAGGCGCTTGGCGGCTGCCTCGAACGAGATGCGGGTGCGGGTGGAGTCCTCGAAGAACAGGTTCACCACCGTCTTGCCGCGCAGGGTCGGCAGCTTCTTGACCTCACGCTGCTGCGTGTCGGCCATGTCCTCGGCGACGTCGAGGATCTGCAGCGCATCGGCGCGGCTGAGGGTGCGGGTGTCCAGCAGGTGCCTCATGAGCCGATCGTCACCTCCTCGATGCCGTCGACTTCGGCCAGGCGCACGTTGACCCGCTCGTCGCGGGCGCTGGGGAGGTT
>NZ_JANJFJ010000448.1:0-3288 GCF_024626565.1 Microbacterium sp. zg.Y909 | reverse complement strand
GCGGTCTTGGCGAGAGCCGCGGATGCCGCATAGCCGATGAACGGCGTGAGCGCCGTGACCACACCCACCGACGACCCGACCATCGCGCCCAGGCGTGCGCGGTTCGCGGTGATGCCGTCGATGCAGTTGACCCGCAGCGTGCGCATGGCCCGACGCATCCAGGTGATCGACTGGAAGAGCGAATGCGCGATGATCGGCTCGAACGCGTTCAGCTGCAGCTGCCCTCCTTCGACGGCCATCGTGATGGTGAGGTCGGCGCCCGCCACCGAGAAAGCGACCTGGTTCACGACCTCCGGGATGACCGGGTTGACCTTGCCGGGCATGATGCTCGAGCCCGCTTGGCGCGCCGGCAGGTTGATCTCGCCGAACCCCGCCTGCGGTCCGCTGGAGAGCAGCCGCAGGTCGTTGCTGATCTTCGACAGCTTGATCGCGTTGCGCTTGAGTGAGGAGGAGAACGACATGAACGAGCCCGTGTCGCTCGTGGACTCCACGAGATCCACCGCAGTCTCGAGGTCGAGCCCCGAGATCTCGCGCAGGTGCCGCAGCACGGCGCGGGAGTAGTCGGGGTGCGTCGTGATGCCTGTGCCGATCGCGGTGGCGCCCATGTTGATCTCGTACAGCAGCGACGCGTTCTCGGTGAGCCGCGCGTGGTCCTCGCCGAGCGTGGTGGCGAAGCCGTGGAACTCCTGCCCCAGGGTCATCGGCACCGCGTCCTGCAGCTGGGTGCGACCGACCTTCAGCACGTCGTGGAACTCGACCGCCTTGGCCAGGAACGACTGACGGAGCAGGTCGAGCTCCTCCAGCAGCGTGCGCAGGTCCAGTCCGAGGCCCACCTTGATCGCCGTCGGGTAGACGTCGTTCGTCGACTGGCTGCGGTTGGTGTGATCGATCGGCGAGAGGAAGGCGTAGTCGCCCTTGGGCCGCCCTGCCATCTCGAGCGCGATGTTGGTGATGACCTCGTTGGCATTCATGTTGGTCGACGTTCCGGCGCCGCCCTGCACGACGCCGACGACGAACTGGTCGTGGAACTCGCCGTCGATGACGCGCTGCGCCGCAGCGTCGATGAGGCGGGCGCGCTCGGGGTCGAGCGCCCCGATCTCGGCGTTGGCTCGGGCAGACGCCTGCTTGACCATCGCCAGCGCGCAGACGAGGTCGCGGTAGACCGAGATCGGCCGCTGCGAGATGGGGAAGTTCTCGAGGGCCCGGGCGGTGTGCACCCCCCAGTACGCGTCGGCGGGGATCTCCACCGACCCCAGGGAGTCGGTCTCGGTGCGGGTGGCGGGCGTGTCGTCCAGTGGCATGATGCGTCCTCGTGGGTGCTCACAGCGGTGTGATGGGATCCTCCGAGCCTACCCGGGGACGCCGGTCGCCCTCGCCCGATGCCGTCAGCGAGCGGGTTTGCGCGAGAACGCCTCGAGCCGCTCCTGGGGAGTCAGCCGCGCCATCTCGGCGACCCACGCCGGCGAGAAGTGGTCGCCCGTGGGGGCATCGGCGACCGGGACGACGGCGTGGGTGATCGTGTCGTCGTACACGTGCACGAGGTGGAAGGACTGCCCGGCATCCATGCCGTTGACCTCCGCCGGCGGCCGCTGCAGGTTCATCGTGTAGCAGGTGGCCGACGCGACGCTGACGGGGATGCCGGCGAACGTGCCGTGCGTGGAGTAGTGCAGGTGACCTGCGAGGATGCCGCGCACGTCGCTTCCCCGGACGAGGTCGGCCAGAGCGTCCTGGTGGCGGAGCTCGAGGATGTCGAAGAGCGGGATGTGGCTGGGAAGCGGCGGGTGGTGCATCGCCAGCAGCGTGCCCAGCGGCGCCGGCTCCCGCAGTACACCGCGCAGCCAGTCCAGCTGCGCGGGGTCGAGGTCGCCGTGGTGCCAGCCCGGCACGCTGGTGTCCAGCGCCACCAGGCGCAGCCCGCCCAGGTCCCAGACCCCGGTGACGGGCTCTTCGTTGGCCTCGAGCCCCAGGAGCTCGCGGCGGAGCTCGGGGCGTTCGTCGTGGTTTCCGGCCACCCAGATCACCGGCGCCTCGAGCCGTTCGGCGACGGGTTCGACCGCCGCGCGCAGTGCGCGATACGCCTCGGGCTCCCCCAGATCGGTGAGGTCGCCGGTGAAGACCAGCGCGTCGGGCCGCACACCCAGCCGCTGTACCGCCGCGAGCGTCGCCTCGAGGTTGCGGGCCACGTCGAAGCGCCCGCCGAGCCTGACGTCACCGCCCAGCAGGTGGGTGTCGCTCAGGTGAACGAGGGTGCGACGGGCCGGCGGATGGATGCCGAACTGCACAGGCTGCGGGGGCTGCATTCCGCCGAGTCTAGGCGAGGGCTCCGACGCCCGATCCGGTCAGTGGTTGAAGAGGATCAGCAGCAGACCGAACAGCACCGCGC
Organism: Microbacterium sp. zg.Y909; assembly: GCF_024626565.1. NCBI lineage: Bacteria > Bacillati > Actinomycetota > Actinomycetes > Micrococcales > Microbacteriaceae > Microbacterium > Microbacterium sp. zg.Y909. The sequence continues at coordinate 905 of NZ_JANJFJ010000448.1, read as the reverse complement.
CCGCGCACACCGCGAACGCGGCGTACGCCCCGACGAGCGCGAGACGCTTCTGACCATCGGTCAGCGGACTGCGGGTGGCGGCCTTCGCGGCGGCCTTGGCCGCCCGGCGCGCCTGCTTCTCGGAGATGACGGTGATGGCGTCGGTGAACTCCGCCGGGGCGACGACGGGAGCCCGCCCGGCACGCACCAGCAAACGCAGCCCGAGGGCGTAGAAGCCGACCACAACGACTGCGGCGAGCAGAGCGGCGACGAAGACCTCCAGGAATGCCACCCAATCGATCGAGAAGCTCACCGGTCGCCCTTCCGTTCGTCGGCGCGGGCGCCTGTCGTGGCATCCTTCGTCTGCGTCATCTCGTTCTCCGCCTGCTCGCGCAGGAGCGCGCGGTGACGGCGGGTGGGCGGCGGGTTGCGCTTGACCTTCACCGCGCGGCCGGACTCCGCCACTTCGCTCATCGCGTTGGCGGCGTTGACCTCGTTGCGGCGCGAACGCAGGAAGATCGCCAGGACGATGACGACCGCGGCGACCGCTCCCACCAGCACACCCACGACCTGGCCGAGCCACACCACGATGAGAGCGAAGAGCGCGCCGACGGCGCCGGCGGCGGGGAGCGTCAGCAGCCAGCCGATCATGATGCGTCCGACCGTGCGCCAGCGCACCGTCGAGCCGCGTCGACCGAGACCCGATCCGATGACCGAGCCGGAGGCGACCTGCGTCGTCGACAGCGCGAACCCGAGGGCGCTGGAGGCGAGGATGGTCGACGCGGTGGATGCCTCCGCAGAGAAGCCCTGCGCGGGCTTGACGTCGGTGAGGCCCTTGCCGAGCGTGCGGATGATGCGCCAGCCGCCCATGTAGGTGCCGAGGGCGATCGTCACGGCGCACGCGAAGATGACCCACAGCTGGGGCT
>NZ_JANJFJ010000447.1:0-3311 GCF_024626565.1 Microbacterium sp. zg.Y909 | reverse complement strand
CGCGACGGTGAGGGACGTGATCGGCGACGTGGGAGCGCGGGACATCCGCGAGATCGTCGTGTTCAACAAGGCCGACCTCGTCGACGAGGACACCCGACTGGTGCTGCGGGGCCTGGAGCCCGACGCGCTCTTCGTGTCGTCGCGCACCGGCGAGGGCATCGACGAGCTGCGCACGGCTGTGGAGGCGGCGCTGCCGCTGCCCGCCGTGGAGGTGCACGCGCTCGTGCCCTACGACCGCGGTGACCTCGTGTCGGCGGCGCACGAGACCGGACACATCCTGGCCCAGTCCCACGAGGAGGAGGGCACGGCGCTGCACGCGCACGTCTCCCCGCGGCTCGCGGCCGAACTGGAGCGGTTCCGCACCGACGCGTGAGCGCGGGCGCCGGGGCCGCGTGCGCGCCGCGCCCGGCGGTGTCAGTCGCCGGCGGAGAGCTCCAGGGTGGGCACCCCGGGGGTCTCGAAGCCGAACACCTGCCCCAGGAACGACAGCTCGGACTCGAGCGCGTTGGCGATCGTCTCGCCGCGCCGGAAGCCGTGCCCCTCGCCCTCGTACAGCACGTACGCGTGCGGCACGCCGCGTGAGGCCAGGGCGTCGCGGACGGCCTCGGACTGCGACGGCGGCACCACCTCGTCGTCGGCGCCCTGCAGCAGCAGCACCGGCACCCGGAACCGGTCCGGATGGCTGAGGGGCGAGCGCTCCGCGTAGACCGCTTCCGCCTCGGGAAGGGGCCCGATGAGCCCGTCGAGGTAGCGGGCCTCGAAGTCGTGGGTGTCCTCCGCGAGCGAGCGGGCATCGCCCACGCCGTAGCGTGAGATCCCGGCCGCGAACACATCGGTGCCGACCAGCGAGGACAGCACGGTCCACCCCCCGGCCGAGCCGCCCGCGATTGCGAGGCGTGCGGCATCAGCCCGGCCCTCGGCGGCGAGCCCAGCAGCGGCGGCGGCCACGTCGGCGACATCCGCGACGCCCCACTGGCCGCGCAGACGCTCGCGGTAGGCGCGGCCGTATCCGCTCGAGCCGGCGTAGTTGACATCGAGCACGCCGATGCCGCGGCTCGTGAGGTAGGCGATCTTGCCGGATGCCGCTCCTGCCACCTGACCGGTGGGTCCACCGTGCACGAAGACGACGTACGGCGGGAGCTCTCCCTCGGGCGCCTCGGCGACGGGGCTCGTCGGCGGGTAGTCGTAGGCGTGCACGGGACCCAGCGGCCCGTCGACGGTGAACGGCCGAGGCTGCGGCATCCACTCGGCGTCCCACGCGGACTCGCCGCCGGCGATCGTGATCGCGCCCGAGGGGCGGTCGACGTCGACCAGCCACAGCCCGGACGGCAGGGTCGCGCCCGACCCGGTGAGCAGCACGCGCGTGCCGGCCGCGTCCTCGACCGACACCCCCGCGGTCGGGGGCACCTCGAGCGGTCGTGCGGTGCCGTCGGAGCCGATGACGACCACCTCGTCGTCGCCGTTCGTCTGGACGGCGACGATGCGCGCGTCTTCGAGCACGGCGAACCAGCGCTGGCCGAGGCCCCACAGCGGTCCGCCGGTGTCGGCGTCTGCCGGCGACACCGGCTCGGGCGCCGTGCCCGCTGCCGGGTCCGTGCGCCACAGGTTCCACCGTCCGGTGACGTCGTCGGCGTAGACGAGCGTCGCGGCATCCTGCCACTCGGGCTGCAGGGCCGAGGCGGTGCCGGACGTGACCGACGTGGGCGTCGCCGTGCCGCCCGCCTCGCGCCGCGCCACCATCACCCGGCTGCGGTCCCATGGCATGTCGGGGTGATTCCAGGCGACCCAGGCCAGGTGACGGCCGTCGGGGGAGAGCGCAGGCTGGGCCACGAAGTCGCTGCCACCCCCCAGCGGGACGACGCGTACGTCGCCCGCGGTCGCGATCTCGACGATATCCCGCACCGGGCGCGGCCCCCGGGTGTGGTCTTCGCGCACGGCGAGGAGCGTCCCGTGCTGCCACCTCAGCCCGCCGAAGCGCACGTCGCCGGCGTCCGGGGTGAGCGGGGTCGGCTCGCCATCGGCGGGCAGCGCATAGATCCGCTGGTCGGTCTTCTCGACGAAGAACAGGATGCCGTCGGGCGAGGCCGCCCACGATCCGCCGCCGTATTCGTGCACGCGGGACCGCGCGTTCCAGGGGCCGGGGAGCACGTCCGAGACCGCACCGTCCGGGGTGCGCCGGCGCACGGTGGTGCGACCGCCTTCACCGGGCACGGTCTGGCCCCACCACACCTCGTCACCGACGAAGGTCGCCCCCTCGATCCGCGGCGATGCCGCGGCGACCTCCGCAGCCGTGAGGGGAGAGGGCCAGGAACCGTAGGGAAGGACGTCGACCATGCCCCCACGTTACGCGGCGACACACAACGGCACGGATCGTCACAGGACCGCAGCCGGAGGATCGACCTGGTTACCGTTGGCCCATCGTCGCCTCGCCCCGCACGGGGGCAGGCCAGGAGCGACAGCCGAGCCCGGCACCCGCCCGCGAGAAACGCACACGATGCGTGGATGCGGCCGCATGGGCCGCGTCCCCTGACGCCTGAGGAGGCGAGATGAGCCTGCTGCCCGAGGCGAGCGCACCGGCGGTGCCGTTCTCCTTCGAGCTCTACCCGCCGCGCACGCCGGCGGCAGCCGAGGTGCTGCGCGAGACGATCCGGATGTTGGCCGAGCAGCGCCCGAGCTTCCTCTCGGTCACCTACGGGGCCGGCGGGTCGACCGGCGGGGACTCCCTCGCGGTGCTGCGCCACATCCGGCAGACGACGTCGGTCGAGCCGCTGGCGCACCTCACCTGTGTCGGAAACACCTACGCCGGCGCGACCGCACTCATCCGGGAGTTCCTCGACGCCGACATCACGAGCTTCCTCGCCCTCCGCGGCGACCCGCCGGCGGGTGTCGGCGAAGACGAGGCCTTCCTCGGCGACCTCGAAAGCGCCGCGCAGCTGGTGCAGCTGATCGATCGCGTGCAGGCGGAGCGGGCCCCCTACACCGAGGCGGCGATCCCGGGTCTTCCCGGCGCCGCCCGCGTGCAGCCCCGCCAGCGCGCCCAGATCGCCGTGGCGGCGTTCCCGATGGGGCATCCCCGGTCGCGGCATGCCGGCCAGCACCTCGATGCGCTGCTGGCCAAGCAGGCCGCGGGTGCCACGCTCGCGATCACCCAGCTGTTCTTCCATCCCGACGTGTATCTGGCCTTCGTCGAGCGGGCACGGGCAGCCGGCGTCCACATCCCGATCCTCCCCGGCATCATGCCCATCACCTCGCCCGCGCGCCTCCGCCGGGTGCTGGAGCTGACGGGCGAGGAGCTGCCCGCAGAGCTGGCT
>NZ_JANJFJ010000446.1:0-3324 GCF_024626565.1 Microbacterium sp. zg.Y909 | reverse complement strand
CCGCCGCGTCCACCCCGGCGGCGCTGCCCGACCAGGCGCCGCCGCTGCTGCGGGTGCGCGACCTCGGCGTGCGCTACGAGGGCGCAGCCTCGTCGGCGCCGATCTCGGCGAGCCTGTCGGTCGACCCAGGCGAGGTGGTGCTGCTGCTCGGGCCGAGCGGGTCCGGCAAGTCGACCCTCGCGCTGACGCTGAACGGATTGATCCCGCAGGCGGTGCCCGCCGCGGTGACCGGGAGCGTGCGCGTGGCCGGCCAGGATGCCGCCACCACCCCCGTCGCCCGCCTCGCGAGCCGCGTGGGCATGGTCTTCCAGGATCCCGACGCCCAGCTGGTGACGGGGACGCTTCTGGACGAAGTAGCCTTCGGGCCCGAGAACCTGCGGGTACCCGCCCCCGAGGTGCTGTCCCGCGCCGAGTCGGCGCTGCGCCGGGTGGGGCTGTGGGAGCGCCGGGCCGAGAACCCCGACCACCTCTCCGGCGGCGGCCGCCAGCGCCTGGCGATCGCCTGCGCGCTGGCGCTGCAGTCCGAGCTGCTGGTGCTCGACGAGCCGACCGCCAACCTCGACCCCCAGGGCATCGAGGAGTTCTACCGGGCGCTGGGGGACGTCGCCGCGACGGGCGACCGGGCGATCGTCTTGATCGAGCACAACCTGGATGCCGCGATCAGCCTCGTCGACCGCGTGGTCGTCCTCGACGCCGGGGGTCGCACCGTGATGGACGGGCCCGTCGGCGAGGTGCTGCGGGGGCGAGCCGCGGAACTCCACGACATGGGCGTGTGGCTGCCGACCGCGACCCTGGCGGCGCTGCGGCTGCGCCGCGCCGGGTACGCGCTCGACCCGCTGCCGCTGTCGCCGGGTGAACTGCGCGACGCACTGCAGGCCGAGGCGCCGCCGCTCACGGCGACCGGCACGGCCGACGACGCCGCACCGGCATCCGTCCACGCACGTCGCACCACCGCACCGGTCGTGCAGGCGCGGGGGCTCACCGTGACGCGCGGTCGCCGGGAGGTGCTGCACGACGTGCGCCTCGAGGTGCGCGCCGGGGAGTTCGTCGCCGTCGTCGGCGCCAACGGCGCCGGCAAGACGACCCTCGTGCAGGCCCTCGCCGGCGTGGTGCGCCCGCCCCGCGGTCAGGTCGACCTCGGGGGCATCGACCCCGGCCGGGCCGACGCGCGGACGCTCCACCGCCGCATCGGGTTCGTGTTCCAGAATCCCGAGCACCAGTTCATCGCCGGCACCGTGTTCGACGAGTTGGCCCACGGGCTGCGGCTGCAGAAGCTGCCCGAGCCGCAGGTACGCGCGCGCACCGACGAGCTGCTGCAGCGCTTCGGGCTCGCGGACAAGGCCGACGTGCACCCGTTCCTGCTGTCGGGCGGCCAGAAGCGGCGGCTGTCGGTGGGGACGGCCCTCGTCGCCGGAGCGCCCGTGCTGGTGCTGGACGAACCCACGTTCGGCCAGGACCGCGCCCGCGCCGACGAGCTGCTGACGCTGCTGCGCGACCTCAACCGCCAGGGCACCACGATCATCGTCGTGACCCACGACATGCAGCTGGTCACCGAGTACGCCGACCGCACGGTGGTGCTCGGCGACGGCCGGGTGCTGGCCGACGCCGCGACGGCCGAGGTCTTCGCCGACGACGCGCTGCTTGCGCGGGCAGGGCTGCGCCTGCCGCCGCTGCGCGAAGCCCTGCGCGGTGCGACGCGGCATCCGCGCCTGCAGTCCGTCGTGCGCCTGGCCGACCTTCCCGGAGGCGGCGCGTGACCGCCGTCGCCGATCCCTACGCCGAGGCCCGGCCGGCGCCGGCGGGGCGGTTCCTCTACGGACTCAACCCGCTGGCGAAGTTCGCAGCTCCCCTGCCCGCGATGGCCGCGCTCGTCTTCGCGCGCGACCTCACGACGCCGCTGGTGTTCCTCGTGCTGGCCTACCTCGTCGTCATCGTCGGCTCGCGGTGGACGTGGCGCCTGGCGGCGGTGCTGGTCGCCGCCGTGCCGCTCGGCGTGCTGCTGGTGGGGTTCGGGATGAGCGTGTGGGTGGATGCCGCGCGCGTCGACGGCACCGCACCGGTGCTGCAGGTGGGCGGGTGGACGCTCTACTCCGGGGCCCTGCAGATCGGCATGGCCACCGCGCTGCGGCTCGGTGCGATCGTCGCGCTGGCGCTGATGGCGGGCCTGACCACCACCGGCCCCGACCTGGTGCGGACCCTCGTGCAGCAGCTGCGGGTGCCGTACCGCGTGGGGTACACGGCGCTGGCGGCTTTCCGATTCGTGCCGCGGTTCCGCTACGAGCTCGACGTCATCCGTCAGGCGCACCGGGTGCGCGGCTCGTACGGCGGTCGCGGACCGTTCGCGGCGGTCGCGCGGGGCGGCGGATACCTCGTGCCGCTGCTGGCCGGGGCGATCCGCCACGCCGAGCGGGTGGCGCTGGCGATGGACTCCCGCGCCTTCGGCGCCTACCCCGACCGCACCGAGCGGCACCTCGTGCCCTGGCGGGTGCGCGACACCGTGTTCGTCGTGGTCTTCTGGGTCGTCACGGCCGCGCTGCTCGTCGTGTTGGCGCCCTGGAGCGCCTGAGAAACCACTTCTCGGATGGGACACCACGCAATGCGTGGTGTCTCATCCGAAACGTGATGTCTCGACGGGCGGATGCGGCGGCTGGCGGGGATGCGGCGGCGGGCGGAGACGACGGATGCCGCGACCCCCGGAGGGACCGCGGCATCCGGTGCGTCAGGTGCGCGTCAGCGCTTGCCGGCGATCTTGCGGCTGACGATGTCGCGCATGATCTCGTTCGTGCCGCCGTAGATCCGGTGCACGCGCGCGTCGAGGAAGGCCCGGGCGATGGGGTACTCGGTGATGTACCCGTAGCCGCCGTGCAGCTGCACGCAGGTGTCGAGGATCTCCCACTCGCGGTCGGTGGTCCAGAACTTCACCTTCGCGGCCTCTTCGCCCGTGAGCTTGCCCTCTTTGTAGGCCATGAGCGCCTTGTCGAGGTAGGCCCACATGACGTCCACCGTCGTGGCGACGTCGGCGAGCTTGAAGCGGGTGTTCTGGAAGTCGATGATGCGCTCACCGAAGGCCTCGCGGCTCTTGGTGTACTCCACCGTCCACGCCAGCGCAGCCTGCGAAGCGGATGCCGCGGCGATGCCGATCGACAGACGCTCGAGCGGCAGGTTCATCATCAGCTGGACGAAGCCCTGGCCCTCGGTGCCGCTGATGAGGTTCTCCTCGGGCACGAACACGTCGGTGAACGACAGCTCGGCGGTGTCGTGACCGTGCGAGCCCATCTTGTTCAGCTTCTTGCCGTGGTCGAAGCCGGCCATGCCGTTCTCGAT
>NZ_JANJFJ010000445.1:0-3336 GCF_024626565.1 Microbacterium sp. zg.Y909 | reverse complement strand
CGTCTGACGCTGGATGCGCTCACCGCACTCCGGGCAGTGTGGCACCCCGATGCGCGCCCAGAGCAGTCGCATGTAGTCGTGGATCTCGGTGATCGTGCCCACCGTCGAGCGCGGGTTGCGGTTGGTCGACTTCTGATCGATCGAGACGGCCGGGCTCAGGCCTTCGATGAAGTCCACGTCGGGCCGGTCGACCTGCCCGAGGAACTGGCGGGCATACGAACTCAGCGACTCGACGTAGCGCCGCTGCCCCTCGGCGAAGATGGTGTCGAACGCCAGACTCGACTTTCCTGAGCCCGAGAGACCGGTGAACACGACGAGCGCGTCGCGCGGAATGTCGAGGTCGACGTTCTTCAGATTGTGTACGCGGGCACCGCGGACGCTGAGCGTTCCGCGGGAGTTTCCGGGCGCAGGGACAGAGACGATGGGCACTGATCAAGTCTAGGCGGCGCCTCGGACACCGGCTCGGAAAACCCTGCGAGGCGCGCGCGTTAGGGCACCGTCCGCCAGGCGTCAACCAGCGGAAAGCGGTCGCGCCGCCACGTAGCGTGCCGTGCAGTCCACCCCCCGCGACGATGGAGGATCCATTGCACAAGGACCGCAAGCCCACCCGCGACGACATCGTGATCCCCGGCGCCCCCGCGCCGGTGCCGCCGGCTCCGGCCGAGCCCACCGAGCCGACCGAGCCGCTGCCTCCCAAGCCCGACCAGGCGGCTCCGAAGACGGTGACCCCCACGGGTGCCGAGACGGGGCTCCCCCCGAGCAGCACCGCACAGCAGGGCGGCGGGCTCACCACGGCCCAAGGCGCCCGCGTGCGCGACACCGACCACTCCCTCAAGGCGGGGGCGCGGGGGCCGGTGCTCCTGCAGGACCACCACCTGCGGGAGAAGATCACCCACTTCGACCACGAGCGCATCCCCGAGCGGGTCGTGCACGCCCGCGGCGCCGCCGCCCACGGCACCTTCCGCGCCAACGGCGCCGCCTCGTCGGTCACCCACGCCCAGTTCCTGCAGAAGGGCGCGACCACCCGGGTGTTCACCCGGTTCTCGACCGTGCTCGGCTCGCGCGGCTCGGCGGACACCGTGCGCGACACGAGAGGGTTCTCCACGAAGTTCTACACCGAGGAGGGCGTCTACGACCTCGTCGCGAACAACATCCCCGTGTTCTTCATCCAGGACGCCATCAAGTTCCCCGACGTCATCCACGCCGGAAAGCCCCACCCCGACCGCGAGATCCCGCAGGCGCAGTCCGCCCATGACACGTTCTGGGACTTCGTCTCCCTGCACACCGAGGCGCAGGCCCACGCCATGTGGAACATGTCCGACCGCGGCATCCCCCGCTCCTATCGGATGATGGAAGGCTTCGGGGTGCACACCTTCCGCATGGTGAACGCGGAGGGCGCCACGTCGCTGGTGAAGTTCCATTGGCGTCCCAAGCTCGGCACGCACGCCCTCACGTGGGAGGAGGCGCAGCTGGCGGCGGGCAAGGACCCCGACTTCCACCGCCGCGACCTCGCCGACGCGATCGAGGCCGGCGCCTTCCCGCAGTGGGACCTGGCCCTGCAGGTCATGCCCGACACCGAGGACGAGACCTTCCAAGGCATCGACCTGCTCGATCCCACGAAGTTCATTCCCGAGGAACTCGCGCCGCTGCAGGTGGTGGGCACCCTGACGCTGGATGCCAATCCGACGAACTTCTTCGCCGAGACGGAGCAGGTCGCCTTCCACCCGGGCCATCTCGTGCCGGGCATCGACGTGACGAACGACCCGCTGCTGCAGGGCCGGCTCTTCTCCTACCTCGACACGCAGATCAGCCGGCTGGGCGGGCCGAACTTCGCCCAGCTGCCGATCAACCGCCCCCACGCCGACGTCAACGACATGCTGCGCGACGGCATGCACCAGACGGCCGTGCACCGTGGCGTCGCCCCGTACCAGCCGAACTCGCTCGACGGCGGCTGCCCGTTCCACGCCGGGGCGGACGAGTCGGCGTTCACCGACTTGCCGGTTCGGGTCGCCGAGTCGGTGAAGGAGCGCGCCCAGCCGGCGAGCTTCGACGACCACTACTCGCAGGCACGGCTGTTCTACCGCTCGCTCACGCCGATCGAGCAGCAGCACGTCGCCGAGGCCTACGCGTTCGAACTGGGCAAGTGCTACGAGCAAGCCATCAAGGAGCGTCAGCTGCAGGCCCTCGCCAACATCGACGCCGGCCTCTGCGCCTCGGTCGCCGACGCGCTGGGACTGCCCGCCCCCGAGGCCACCGTTCCCGTGACCGACGCGCCACCGAGCCCGGCGCTGTCGTTGATCGGCCGGCGGTGGCCGATCGAGGGCCGCACCGTCGGCATCATCGCGGATGAGCACACCGAGCAGGGCGAGCTCGGCCGCGCGCGGGCGGCGATCCACGCCACGGGCGCCGTGCCGCTGGTGGTGGCCCCGCGCGGCGGCATGCTCGGCGCGGTGCCTGTGCAGCGCACGGCCCACACCGCCGCGAGCATCGAGTTCGACGCGCTCATCGCGCTGTCCGCGTCGCCCGACCCGCGCACCGCGCGGCTCTTCGACGAGGCCTTCCGCCACGGCAAGGCGATCGGCGTGACGGATGCCGCGAGCGCGCTGCTGCGCAACGCGCGCATCCCCGTCGACGCCCCGGGCGTCGTCGCGGGAACGGCCGAGCAGGTCGTGGCCGGCGTGCTCAACCTCATGCCCGAGCACCGCGTCTGGGACCGCTGGCAGGCGCCTCTGCGCTGACGGTCAGGCTCGCCCCGTTCCCGCGAACGGGGCGAGCCCGTCCCGCAGGGCCGCGACCGCCGCGGCATCCACCCCCACACGCTGCATGATCTGCTCCGGCACCCGCCGGGCCTCTTGGCGCAAGGCGGCTCCCGCCTCGGTGAGGCCGATGTCGAGCACGCGCTCGTCGTCGTGACGACGGGTGCGGGTGACCCGGCCCTGCGCTTCGAGCCGCTTGACCAGCGGCGACAGGGTGGCCGGCTCCATCGCCAGTTCGTCGGCGAGGTTCCGCAGCGACCGCGGGGTGCTCTCCCAGAGCGCGAGCATCACGAGGTACTGCGGGTGCGTCAACCCGAGGGGCTCCAGCACCGGGCGATAGATCGCGACGACGTTGCGGGCGGCGGTGACGATGGCGAAACAGACCTGGTTCTCGAGCTTCAGCAGGTCGTCGGCACCGTCCACGCCCCCGAGTCTAGCCATTCGTTAGTACACTAATGATCATGACGCGCAGCGACCCGGACCGCCCTCCCCTTCGCGAACGCGTCCGCGAAGCCGGCGGCTGGTACGCCTACCTCAATTCGCGGCTGATCAAGGTCGCCGGCCCCGCGTCGGTGGGGCC
>NZ_JANJFJ010000444.1:0-3349 GCF_024626565.1 Microbacterium sp. zg.Y909 | reverse complement strand
TCACCGACCGCGAGAAGGAGATCTTCGCGCTCGCCGCCCGCGGGCTCAGCAACGCCGAGATCGCCGGTCGGGAGTTCCTCTCCGAGGCGACGGTGAAGACCCACATCAGTCGCATCCTCGCGAAGCTCGGCCTGCGCGACCGCGTGCAGCTGGTGGTCTTCGCGTTCGAGCACGGCCTGGTCTGACGCCGGATCATCCTCGCGATGTACGCCGAAGCAGCCTTGCGGCCGACGCGGAGCAGGGGAGTGCGTCCGTAGCGTCGATGGCATGGAGATCACCACGACAGACCTGGGGCTCGCCGCCCGAGTGCAAGGCCTCACCAAGACCTACGGCCAGGGGGGCACCGCGGTGCGCGCCCTCGACGGCGTGAGCGTCGGCATCCGCCGGGGCGAGTTCACCGCGATCATGGGGCCGAGCGGGTCGGGCAAGTCCACGCTCATGCACATCATGGCGGGGCTCGATGCCGCGACCGCCGGCCGCGCCTGGATCGGCGACACCGAGATCACCGGTCTCAGCGACCTGGAGCTGACGGTGCTGCGGCGTCGCCGCGTCGGGTTCGTCTTCCAGTCGTTCAACCTGGTGCCCACTCTCGACGCCATCGGCAACATCCTGCTGCCGTTCGACCTCGACGGCCGCAAGCCGAGCGCCATCGAGCGGGCACGCATCGACGGCCTCGTCGAGACGCTCGGGCTCGGCGCCCGCCTCGGCCACCGCCCGCACGAGCTCTCGGGAGGTCAGCAGCAGCGCGTCGCGATCGCCCGCGCCCTGGCCACCGCCCCCGACCTCGTCTTCGCCGACGAGCCCACCGGCAACCTCGACTCGCGCAGCGGCCGCGAGGTGCTGGCGCTCCTGGCCACGGCGGCCCGCTCGCACGGTCAGTCGATCGCCATGGTGACGCACGACCCCGTCGCAGCCTCCCACGCCGACCGCGTGCTGCACCTGGCGGACGGCCGCATCGTCGCCGACAAGCCCCGGCAGACCGCAGAGGAGATCTCGGCGTTCATGCTGGCCGCCGAGCTCGGCGGCGCCGGTGCGGATGCCGACGCGGATGCCGGGGTGCGGGCATGACCGCGGTCGTCGCCGAGTCCGGCGCGGGCGGCGGGGTCGCCGACCGCGCGGCGGGGCGCGGCCCCGGGGCCGCGTCGAGGCCGGCATCCGGTCGCCTGGCCTGGCTGCGCGAGCGGGGCATGGGCGCCACTGTGCTGGTCGCGGCGATATCGGCCGCGTTCGGCGTCGCACTGCTGACGGCCACCGGCTACCTCGCCGCGGTGCTGCGGTCAGACCCCTACTTCGGCGACTCCGAGACACTGGCGATCGTCATCGGCATTCTGAGCGTTCTGCTGGTGGCGGTGGCGGTGTACGTAGGCGCGATGGTCACCGCCAACACGTTCGCGACGATCGTGGCGGGGCGCACCCGCACCATTGCGCTGATGCGGCTGATCGGCGCCTCGGCACGCGCCCAGCGTGCCGAAGTGGCCGGGCAGGGCCTCGTCGTCGGGGCGCTCGGCGCGTTCCTCGGACTCGCGCTCGGGACGGTCGCGTGCATCGCGGCAGTGCCGCTGCTGGACCGGCTGGTCGGCATCGACAGCGGCTACGTCGTCGCGCAGCCGGTGCTGCTGCTGCCGACGCTCGCGGTGGCGCTGACCACCTGGGCGGCGGCGTGGGCGGGGTCCCGCCGTGTGCTCGCGGTCACGCCGCTGCAGGCGCTCGGCGGATCGGTCGAGGCGACGCGCGAGCAGGTCGCACGCCGGCGCGGCCGCACCGCCGTCGCGCTGACCCTGCTGGGTCTCGGCGTGGCGCTGCTGGCGCTGGGCGTTGTGGCCGGGTTCATCACGCCGCTGGGCGTCGTGATCGCGTTCTTCGGCGGTCTGCTGTCGTTCACCGGGCTGACCCTCGCCGCACCCGTGGTCATGCCGCCGCTCCTGCGACTGAGCGCGCGAGCATTCGGGCGCTCGGTGCCCGCGCGGCTCGCCGCCGAGAATGCGCTGCGCTACCCAGAGCGGTCCAGCCGCATGGCGATCGGGGTCGTGATGGGCGTCGCCCTCGTGACGATGTTCGCGGTCGCGGCCGAATCCGTGAAGGTGCTGGTGGCGGCCTCGGCCGGCGGCGAGGTCGACCCGATGTTCGCGGGGATGATGGATTCGTTCGCGGGGGTGATGATGGCGCTGGTCGGAGTGAGCGCCGTGATCGCGGCGGTGGGCCTGGTGAACCTGCTGACCATCGGGGTCGTGCAGCGGCGGCGTGAGCTCGGCCTGCTGCGGGCCCTCGGCCTCAGCGCCGCCCAGGTGCGGCGCATGGTGCTGCTCGAGGCGGCGCACGTGACGGTGACGGCGCTGGCCTTCGGGCTCGTGCTCGGGATCGCCTACGGCTGGGTGGGTGCGCAGTCGCTGCTGGGCTCGGTGCGAATCCCGCCGGACTGGTCGGCACCGACATTCATCGCCCCGGCGGTGCCGCTGCTGCCGGTGCTCGTGGTGGTGGCCGCGACCGCGGTGCTGACGCTCGTTGCCGCCGTGGTGCCCACGCGCCTGGCCACCCGCGTGGCGCCGGTCGCCGCACTCGCGGAGTAAGGCGTCAGGCCTCGGTGGCGGGCGCCTCGGCCGCGGGCGCCTCGGTGGCGGGCGGGTCGAAGGCCCACGTGCGCGCCAGCGTGCGCAGGCGCGCCGCCCGCCACTGCCAGACGCTCCAGAGCACCGGCCAGAGCGCGGGAGCTGCCGCCCCGCCGATCACCAGGCGCTCGCGCCACAGGGTGCGGTCGGGGTCGTCGGGTGCGGGCGAGACGGCCATCTGGTGGTCCCAGACATCCAGGGCCGACAGAGGTCCGGTGAGGGGGATGCCGCTGTCGCGCAGGATCCGCACCTCGCCGCGGGAATCCTCAGTGCGGCGGTCGCTGACGTGGATGAGCTGCTGGCCGAGGCCGACCCCGGCCGTGCGCAGCTGCACCGGCACGTCGGCCCCGGGCTCCAGCCGGGTCGGCAGGCCCGCGGCATCCATCGGGGTCATCTCGAGGAACGGACCGTAGAGCTCGGCAACAGCCCGGGGGGAGTGCAGCGCCCGCCAGGCGGCGTCGGCGTCACAGTCCAGAACCAGCTTCAACAGGATGCGCATTCGGGTAGTCTTCCACCAGACGGTGTGGGAGCGCTCCCACGCCACGATGCGATCCTGAGGACACTGATGCCCACTAATCCCGCCACCGAGTCCGGCGACCGCTCCCACGCGCAGCCGCCCGTCGAGTCGGTCGCCCAGATCTCGGCGCTGCTGCTGGACACCGATCCCACGCTCGATCCCGAACTCGCCCGCGTGGCCCGCCAGGCCGCGGCCGAGGGTGCCGTGCTGCTGCGCAACGACGGCG
>NZ_JANJFJ010000007.1:0-12999 GCF_024626565.1 Microbacterium sp. zg.Y909 | reverse complement strand
TCGACGACGCTCTCGGGCGCGGTCATCGCGGGTCTCGGCGCCTGGCTCATCGCGCGAGGGCTGGCCGCCACCGGTGCGCTGGGCAGGTTCGCGGCAGGCCGCGAGGTCTCCCGGCGCGTCTGACGTGGCGGCATCCGCTGCCTCCCCACCCGCCGCCGTCGAGGCCCGCGGGTGGGGCTGGCGCTATGCCACGCGTGAGGCCTGGGCGGTGCGCGACGTGTCGCTGCGCATCGAGCCGGGCCAGCGCGTGCTGCTTCTCGGAGCCTCGGGATCGGGCAAGTCGACCCTGCTGCAGGGGATCGCCGGCGTGCTGGGCGGTGCCGACGAGGGCGAGCAGGAGGGTGCGCTGTTCGTCGGCGGCGCGCCGGCGACGGCGACACGCGGCACCACAGGGCTCGTGCTGCAGGATCCCGACAGCCAGACGATCCTCGCGCGTGTGGGCGACGACGTCGCGTTCGGCTGCGAGAACCTCGGCGTGCCACGGCAGGAGATCTGGCAGCGGGTGGACGAGGCGCTGCACGCGGTCGGCCTCGAGGTGCCGCTGGACCGGTCGACCTCGGCGCTGTCGGGCGGGCAGAAGCAGCGCCTCGCGCTCGCCGGTGTCATCGCGATGCGTCCGGGGGTCCTGCTGCTGGACGAGCCGACCGCGAACCTCGACCCGGCAGGCGTCGCCGAGGTGCGCGACGCCGTGGGCCGGGTCCTGGATGCCACCGGCGCCACACTGATCGTCATCGAGCACCGGGTGGACGTGTGGCTGCCGCTGGTGGACCGCGTCGTCGTGCTTGCGCCGGGGGGCGGTGTGCTCGCAGATGGGTCCCCGCGCGCCGTGCTGGGTTCGGGGGAGCACATCCCCCGCGAAGCCGACCTGCCGCGGCAGCTCGGCGCGGCAGGGGTGTGGGTGCCCGGCATCGCCCCGCGGGTGCCGCCGCCGCCCGCCGGGGCCCCCGGCGAGGCGCTGCTGACCGCGCGCGGACTCGTGGTGGCGCGCACCCCGGGGGTTCCGGTCGCCGGCCCGCTGCACCTCGAGGTGCGGGCGGGGGAGGTGCTGGGCGTCGTCGGGCCGAACGGCGCCGGCAAGTCCACCCTCGGACTCACCCTCGCGGGCTTGGTGCGGTCCGAGGCGGGGCGGGTCGTGGCATCCGACGCGCTCGCCGCGGGGGCTGCGGCGCGCCGACGTCGGGCCGATGCCGGAACCGACCCGGCCGGCTGGTCGTCGCGCAGCCTGCTGACCCGCATCGGCACGGTCTTTCAGGATCCCGAGCATCAGCTGCTGGCGCGCACCGTGCGCGAGGAGCTGGCCGTCGGGCCGCGTGCGCTCGGCCTGCCCGAGAGCGAGGTGACGGCGCGGGTGGACGACCTGCTCGAGCGGCTGCGGCTCGCGCGTCTGGCCGAGGCCAATCCCTACACGCTCTCCGGCGGCGAGAAGCGCCGGCTCACGGTCGCCGCGACCCTCGCGACGCGCCCCCGCGTGATGGTGCTGGACGAACCGACCTTCGGTCAGGATGCCACCACGTGGGCCGAGCTCGTGGCGATCATCGCGGGGCTCCGCGACGGCATCGACGAGCGAGGTCCGCTCGCGATCGTCGCGATCACCCACGACGAGGCCGTGCTCGCAGCCCTGCATGCCCGCCGCTTCGAGGTGGGCCGGTGAGTCCCCGGGTCGGCAGCGGTCCGGTCGCCGCGCGCAACGCGGTCGCCAAGCTCGGCGCCGCGCTGCTCATCGCCCTGCCGCTCGTCGTGACGATCGATCCGGTGTCGGCGCTTGTCGCCCTGCTGCTGGAGATCCCGTTGCTGCTGGCGGCGGGCCTCAGCGCCCGGCAGTTCTGGCTGCGGACGCTGCCGCTGTGGGTCGCCGCTCCCACCTCCGCCGTCACCATCGCGCTCTACGGGGCGACGAGCGGCCATGTCTACGTCGAGTGGCTCTTCGTCCGGGTGAGCGAGGGGTCGCTGCTGCTGGCGGCGGCGACCTTCTTGCGCGTGCTCGCGATCGGCCTGCCCGCGGTGGTGCTGTTCGTCACGGTGGACCCCACCGACCTCGCCGACGGGCTGGCGCAGATCGTGCGGCTGCCGGCCCGTTTCGTGCTCGGGGCGCTCGCCGGCATGCGGATGCTGGGGCTGCTCGTGGATGACTGGCGGGCGCTGTCGCTCGCGCGGCGGGCGCGCGGCGTCGCCGACACCGGGCGACTGCGGCGGGCGGTGGGCACGGCGTTCGCGCTGTTCGTGTTGGCGATCCGGCGGGGGTCGTCGCTCGCGACCGCCATGGAGGCGCGGGCGTTCGGGGCGCCCACCGCGCGCACCTGGGCGCGGGAGTCGCGGCTCACCGCCGGCGACGGCATCCTGCTGCTCTCCGGGGCGGTGATCTCAGCGACGGCGCTGGCCGTGTCGATCGCGGTGGGTGCGTTCACCCCGATCCTCGGCCGCTGACGGCCCGTCGCCCAGGGGCGGGCAGACAGCCAGGGGACGGGTCACGTCGCGTTCCACAGCTCCTGGTAGAAGGCCATGCGCTCCGGGTCGGGAGCGATCCCGTACGCCGCGAGGAGAGGCCGCTCCCACCCTGGCCCGTAGTTCCACCCCGTGCTCATCACCGCGACCGCGATGTCGGCCCAGCGGTCGGCGACGCCCAGTGAGTCGAGGTCGACATGCCCCGACCACTGCCCTGCATCGTCGAGCAGGGTGTTGGGGGCGCACGCGTCGCCGTGACAGACCACGAGCAGATCGACCGGCGGGGGCTGGTGCAGCGCGGCGGGCACCCGGATGCCGCGCGCCGCCGCGTTCGCCACGCGCGCGGGCACGCTCCAGTCGTACGGGCACCCCGCCACCGGCAGGGCATCGTGCAGCGCGCGCAAGCCCTCGCCGAGGGCCCGAACTGCGACGGCCGGCTCCGCGACCCACCGGGGGTCGACGGCCGACCGGCCGGGGAGCGCCGCCGTGACGAGCCACTCGTCGTCGCCCTCCGTCCCGTGGTCCAGGACGCGCGGCACAGGTGTGTGGGCCGCGGCCCACCCCAGCCGGTCCGCCTCGCCCGCCATCGTCGTCTCGGCGTTGCGTGGGCCGTACTTGATGTACCTGCCGTCGTCGGTGCGGAAGGTCACTCCGCCCAGCTTGTTGCGCCAGACCGGGATGAGCGCAGCCCCCGCGGCCAGGGCCTGCACCCGCGGGGGCACCTCGAGTGGGGAAAGTGGAATCGACACCGCCTCATCCTGCCGTGCGCCGGCGGTCACGGCCCGCAGGGCGGCCCGCGTCACAGACACGCTTGACCTGGATCATGTGGCAGTCTGCCCGCCCGCCTCCGGTGCCGGTAGCCTGGACCAGCGACGGTCCGCATGGGACGCAGTCGCACAGTTTGCGAGACGCAGAATCAGTTCGAAGGAGAACGCATGGACATCGCCGGCGCATCCGCCCTCGTCACCGGAGGAGCCAGCGGGCTGGGACTGGCCACCGCGCGCCGCCTCGCCGATGCCGGCGCGCATGTCGTGATCATCGACCTGCCCTCGTCCGCCGGCGCCGAGCGCGCCGCGGAGTTCGGCGGCACGTTCGCCCCCGCCGACGTCACCGACCCGAGCGAGGTTGCGGCCGCGGTCGCGACCGCCGCCAGCATCGGACCCCTGCGGGTGGTGGTCAACTGCGCCGGCATCGCCCCGCCCGCGAAGGTGCTGGACCGCGACGGCGCCCCGACCCCCCTCGGGGACTTCGAGCGCATCGTCCGGGTCAACCTCATCGGCACCTACAACGTCGTCGCTCAGGCATCCGCCGCCATCGCCCGCACCGAGCCGACCGCAGGCGGCGACCGCGGCGTCATCGTCAACACCGCCAGCGTCGCCGCCTTCGACGGCCAGATCGGCCAGCCCGCGTACGCCGCCAGCAAGGGCGGCGTGCACGCCATGACGCTTCCGATCGCACGGGAGCTCGCGCGCTACG
Organism: Microbacterium sp. zg.Y909; assembly: GCF_024626565.1. NCBI lineage: Bacteria > Bacillati > Actinomycetota > Actinomycetes > Micrococcales > Microbacteriaceae > Microbacterium > Microbacterium sp. zg.Y909. The sequence goes on along the minus strand of NZ_JANJFJ010000007.1, from coordinate 9,081 downwards.
GCATCCGCGTCGTCACGATCGCCCCCGGCATCATGGAGACGCCCATGCTCGCGAGCCTGCCGCAGGCCGCGCAGGACTCCCTCGGCCAGCAGGTGCCCTACCCCGCCCGCCTCGGCCGCCCCGACGAGTACGCCGCCCTCGTGGCGCACATCGTCGACAACGGCTACCTCAACGGAGAGACCATCCGCCTCGACGGTGCCATCCGCATGGCACCGAAATAAGGAGAACCATGAGCGACGCCATCCTGTTCAGCGTCCACGACGGGCTCGCCCGCATCACCCTCAATCGCCCCGAGAGCCTCAACGCCTTCGATGCCACGCTCGCTCGCGAGTGGGAGCGCGTCACGGTCGAGGCGACCTCGCGCGACGATGTCGGGGCGATCCTGCTGGATGCCGCGGGGCGGGCGTTCTGCGCCGGCGGCGATGTGCGCGCGATGGCCCAGACCATGGGGTCGGGCCAGGACATCCGCGACCTCGCCGAGGTGATCAACACCGGCATCCGCGCTCTGACGGAGTCCGCGATCCCCGTCGTCGCCGCCGCGCACGGCACCACCGCCGGCGGGGGCCTCGGCATCCTCCTCACGAGCGACTATGCGATCGTCGGCGCGGACTCCCGCATCGGCAGCCTCTACGCGAACATCGGTCTGACGCCTGATCTGTCGGTGTCGGCCCAGCTCGCGCAGGCGGTGGGACAGCGCCGGGCGCTGCAGCTCGTGCTGCAGGACCGCCTGCTGACGGCAGAGGAGGCCCGGGAGTGGGGTCTGGTGGCCGAGGTGGTCGCCGGCGACGACGCCGCATCGATCGCCGCGGCGGTTCGGGCGCGCGCCGAGGAGGTCGCCCGGTTCTGGCTCGCCGGTGCCCACGGCGCGTACGGGCACGCCAAGCGCCTCATCCGCTCCCGCACCGAGCGCACCTTCGCCGAGCAGCTCGACGAAGAGGCGCGATCGATCGGCGCGGCCTTCGACACCCCCGAGGCGAAGGCCCGCGTGGCCGCGTTCGCCTCGGCATCCCGCAAGTCCGCTTCGAAGGAGAACGCATGAGCCTCGCCGGCAAGACCATCCTGATGTCCGGAGGCAGCCGCGGGATCGGGCTCGCCATCGCCCTGCGCGCGGCGCGGGACGGTGCGAACATCGCGCTGCTGGCGAAGACCGACACCCCGCACCCCAAGCTCGAGGGCACCGTGCACACGGCCGCCGAGCAGATCCGGGCGGCGGGCGGGCAGGCGCTGCCGCTCGTGGGCGATGTGCGCAACGACGACGACATCATGGCGGCGGTGCTGAAGACGCAGGGCGAGTTCGGCGGCATCGACATCGTCGTGAACAACGCCAGCGTCATCGACCTGTCGGGCTCGCTGGATCTTCCGGCGAAGAAGTACGACCTGATGCAGGACGTCAACGTTCGCGGCACGTTCATGCTGAGCCGCGCGGCGGTGCCGATGCTCAAGGATGCCGAGAACCCCCACATCCTCTCGCTGTCGCCGCCGCTGAACCTCTCGCCGCGGTGGCTCGGCGCGCACACCGGCTACACCCTCGCGAAGTACGGCATGACGATGGCCACCCTCGGGATGGCGGCCGAGTTCGCCGACGACGGCATCGCGGCCAACACCCTGTGGCCGGCGACGACGATCGCCACCGCCGCGGTGCAGTTCGCCTTGGGCGGCGACCGCATGATGAAGGTCAGCCGCACGCCGGAGATCTACGCGGATGCCGCCTACGAGGTGCTGATCCGTCCGGCCTCTGAGCGCAGCGGCCAGACGCTGATCGTCGAGGACGTGCTCGCGGAAGCGGGGGTCACCGACTTCTCCGGCTACGCCGCCGTGCCGGGCACCCCCGACAGCGAGCTGTTCCCCGACATCTTCCTGTGACGGTCGCGGCCTCGCGCGGGTCAGCCCGCGACGAGGCCGTGGCGCACGAACGCGCGGTGGACGCCGTCGTGGTGGATGCTCGCGGTGACCTCGTCGGCGCGGGCCTTCAGCGCCTCCTCGGCGTTGCCCATCGCGATGCCGACGCCGCAGACCTCGAACATCTCCACGTCGTTCCAGCTGTCGCCGATGCCGATCGACTCCGCCGCGTCGATGCCGAGCCGCTCGAGCACGCGCTGGATCGCGGAGCCCTTCGTCGTCCCGCTCATGCCGATCTCGCCGTTGGTTCCGCCGGGCAGCGGCATGCTGCCCGGGATGACGTGGAAGCGGTCGCCGAGATCCTGCTGCGCACGCGCGACGGTGCCCGGGTCATCGCCGAGGAAGACCGCCTTGGCGACGTGGTCGAGGTTGATGTCGGCGAGGTCGTGGAAGCGCGGGATGCCCTGTGGCGCCGTCTGCGGCTCGTCCGCGTCGTAGTGGATGCTCAGCGCCTGCTCCATGAACGCCGCGGTGGCCGCCTGTGCTTCCGGGCTCGCGTAGACCGCGGCATCCGTCTGCAGGAAGTAGAGGATGCCGTGCTGCTCGAAGTAATCGACGAGGCGCTCGACGGCATCCCGGGGCATGGGGTCGGCCACGATGGTCTCGTCGCCGGCGGTGGCGTAGGCGCCGCCGTTCGTGACGGCGCCGTCGAAGCCGATCTCGAGCACCCGGGCGTCGATGTCTCCGGAGGAGCGGCCGGTGCACAGGTACACCAGACACCCGGCGGCGCGGGCCGAGCGCACCGCCTCGATCGTCGAGGCGGCGATGTCCCTGCCGTGGTCGAGGATGGTGCCGTCGACGTCGAGGAAGGCGATGCGGGGGATGGTCACAGATTCTCTCCAAAACAGGTCGTGTCCAGGATGCCGCACGGGCACCCTGGACACGATTCGGCGCGGAACGGTCAGCGGCGCAACGAGGCTCCGTTGGTGCGGATGACCTCGGCATACCAGTCGAACGACTTCTTCGGGAAGCGCTCGAGCGTGCCGGTGCCGTCATCGTTGCGATCGACGTAGATGAACCCGTAGCGCTTGCTCATCTGAGCCGTGGATGCGCTCACGAGGTCGATGCAGCCCCACGACGTGTAGCCCATGACGTCGACGCCGTCGGCGAGTGCCTCGCCCACCTGCACCAGGTGGTCGTTGAGGTAGGCGATGCGGTAGTCGTCGATGACAGTCTTGACCCCGTCGACCTCGACGAGCTCGTCCTTGGCGCCCAGGCCGTTCTCGACGATGAACAGCGGCTTCTGCCACCGGTCCCAGAACTGGTTCAGCGCGATCCGCAGCCCCACCGGGTCGATCTGCCAGCCCCACTCGGATGCTTTGAGCGTCGGGTTGTGCACGCCGCCGAAGATGTTGCCCTCGCCGATCACGCGGCGCGACTCGTCCGCCGTCTCGCAGATGCTCACGTAGTAGCTGAACGACACGAAGTCGACGGTGTTCTCCTTCAGGAGGGCCCGGTCCTCGTCGGTGATCGACAGCTCCACGCCCTTCTCCCGGAGCGAGCGCAGGTAGTAGCCGGGGTACTCGCCGCGCACGTGGATGTCGCCGAAGGCGAGGTTGGTGCGGTCGGTGGTGAGCGCCGCGAGCACGTCGGCGGGGTCCGGGGTCAGCGGGTAGGTCGGCATTGCGAGGATCATGCAGCCGATCTGCGCGTCCGGAGCGAGTTCGCGCGCCACGCGGGTGGCCAGGGCGCTGGCGACCAGCTCGTGGTGCACCGCCTGGTAGAGGTCGCTCGGGGAGAGCTGATCCTTGGGGGTGTTGATGCCGCCGGACATGAAGGGAGCGTGGATGACCGAGTTGATCTCGTTGAAGGTGAGCCAGTACTTCACCCGGGCGCCGTAGCGGGTGAACAGCACCCGCACGTAGCGCTCGTAGAAGCCGATCAGGTCGCGGTTCACCCAGCCGTCGTAGGTCTCCGCGAGGTGCAGCGGGGTCTCGTAGTGCGAGATGGTGATGAGGGGCTCGATGCCGTGCTTTTCGAGTTCGTCCAGCACGCGGTCGTAGAACGCGAGGCCCTCTTCGTTGGGCTCGGTCTCGTCGCCCTTCGGGAAGATGCGGCTCCACGCGATCGAGAAGCGGTACGTCTTGAACCCCATCTTCGCGAACAGCGCGATGTCTTCCGCGTAGCGGTGGTAGAAGTCGATCGCGACCTGCTTGAGGTTGTCGTCGGTCGGACCCTCGGTGCGCAGCGTCGTGATGCCGTGCGGCATGACGTCCTGAATGGACAGGCCCTTGCCACCCTCGTTGTACGCACCTTCCACCTGGTTGGCCGCGGTCGCGCCGCCCCAGAGGAAGGTGTCGGGGAAAGTCGTCTCGGTGGTCATGTTCTCTTCCTGGTTCATGGTTTCCCCGGCGGGGCGCCATGGCGCCCCGCCGGGGAAGAGTGGATGCTGCGCGGGTTACTTGGCAGCCAGCGCCGGCTGCTCCGCGATCGCGAAGAACAGCGGGTCGCCGTGGGCGATCGGGCCGGTCGCGGGCCTGCCGACCGTCGGGTACAGATCGGCGTTGGTCAGCACGACCGGGGTCGTGAGGTCGTAACCGGCGGCGGCGATCGCGTCGAGGTCGAACTCCACGAGCAGGTCGCCCGCCTTGACCTCCTGGCCGCTGGTCACCTTGAGTGAGAAGTGCTGCCCGCCGAGCTTGACGGTGTCGATGCCGATGTGGATCAGCAGCTCCGCGCCGTCATCGTGGCGCAAGCCCACTGCGTGACCGGTCGGGAAGGCCGCGACCACGACCGCGTCGAACGGTGCGTACACGGCGCCCGAGCGAGGAATGACCGCAACGCCCTGACCGAGACCGCCCTCGGCGAACGCGGCGTCGGGCACCTGGGACAGCGGCACGGCGGTGCCATCGAGGGGGCTCAGAACGGTGACATCCGTGCTCTCGGCCGCGATGACGGCATCTTCTTCGGGGTCCTTGAAACCGACGATCACGGTCAGCAGGAACGGCACGATGATCGCCACTCCCAGGCCGATTGCGAGCAGCACCATGCTGCCGTTGCCGAACAGCGCGGGCAGGGCCAGGCCCGACGGGACCACGAAGCTCGTGGAGAAGACGCCACCGGCGGACATCAGCGCGCCGCCGAGGACACCGCCGACGATGCCGAAGGCGAACGGGCGCTTGAGGGGCAGGTTGATGCCGTAGATCGCGGGCTCGGTGATGCCGGCGAGGAAGCCGGAGAGTGTCGCGGGGGCGGCAAGGGACTTCAGGCGCTTGTTGCGCGTGCGCACCCAGACACCGGCGACGGCCGCGGCCTGTGCGAGAACGGCGGCGAAGACGGGCGCGGTCAGCAGGATCTGTCCGGTCGTCTGGTACTCGAGGCTGAACAGCGGCACGAGGCCCCAGTGCAGGCCGAAGATAACGAACACCTGCCACAGGCCGCCCATGAGGGCGCCACCGAGCCACGGCACGGTCGCGAAGACCCAGCCGATGCTGGTGCCGATCCAGCCACTGAGGATGGCGGAGATGGGTCCGATGACGACGAACACGAGCGGCACCGCGATGAGCACGATGATCATCGGAGTGACGAACCGGCGCACGGCGCTGGGGAGTTTGGCGTAGAGGAACTTCTCGGCGTGGCTCTGCAGCCACACGACGATGATGATCGGGATGACGCTGGAGACGTAGTTGACCATCGTGAAGGGGATGCCGAAGAACGTCAGGTCCGCCGCACCCACCAGCGGCGTGATCGTGGGGTACAGCAGTGCTGCCGCGATCGCGAACGAGGTGAACTCGGATGCCTTGAAGTAGCGGGCCGCCGTGAACGCCAGCGCGAGAGGCAGGAAGTTGATGAACGCGTCCGACAGCGCGTTGAGCACTGTGTAGGTCGACGTCGTGGTGTCGATCCAGCCGAACGTGACCGCGGCGGCCAGGAACGCCTTGAGCAGGCCGGTGCCGGCGAGGGCCCACAGCAGCGGCGTGAAGATGGCGGCGATCATGGAGATGAAGCGGTTGAACAGGTTCCCCTTCGGGGCATCCTGCGCGGGTGTCCCGCCGCCGCCGAGCTTCGTGATCTTGCCGAGCTCGGCGAACACCTCGGGCACGTCGTTGCCGATGACGACCTGGTACTGACCGCCGGCCTGAGCCGTCGTGATGACGCCCGGCGTGGCCTTGATCGCGGCGGTGTCGGCCTTGGCCTCGTCCTTCAGGACGAAGCGCAGCCGGGTGGCGCAGTGCACCACCGATTGCACGTTCTGTTCCCCGCCGACGCCCTTGAGGACGCCCGCAGCGGTCTTTGAGTAGTCCATCGGACCGGCTCTCCTTCTGCCGCAGCTCTGCGGCATCCATCGCATGAGGAGGTCGACGGGGTGTTTCCGGGCAACAAAAAAACCTGAACTCGTTCACCGCCGATTCCGGCGATGTGAGCTCAGGTTTTGCCCGCTGACGCGGTAACAATCCGAAGACGTCCACAGGGCGTCACCGCCCTGCGTCGCTTACGGTAGCACGGGTGTCTGGGCGGGTCCAGGCGAGACCTGCTGGGCGAGACGCTCGACGTGCACGATCACGTAGAGCAGTTCCTCGTCGGTCAGCTCCGACCCGGTCGCCTCGCGGACGTACCCCTTCACCCGCTCCGCGATCGCGTACGACCGGGGGTAGCTGTGCTTGGCGAACTCGAAGAACGACGTGTCGCTGCCCCGCAGCATCGACCGGGACACCAGCCGCTGCAGCAGGAACTGCACGTGCAGGATGAACCGCGCGTAGTCGGGGCTCTCGACGTTCAGATCGACGCCGAGTCCCGCCTCCACCGTCGCCACGACGTGCTGCACGCGGCGGAACAGCAGCGCTGCGGTGCCGTTGGGCTCATCGCGGGTCGCGTTGAGCAGGTGCATCGTGAGGAACACCGCCTCCTCATCGGGAAGGCGGGTGTCGAGCGCGGCGCTGATCGACGAGGCCATCCGGGTGGCAGCGGCGGATTCCTGCGGGTGGAGGACCCGGAGTTCCGGCATGGACGCGGCCGGGATCCGCACGCCCTGGGCCAGGCGCTCGAGGACGTACTGGATGTGGTCGATGACGGCCACCGTGAGACGACGACCCAGGTGGTGACCGAGCATGCGCTCGGCCTCGTCGACGGCGCGCGTGACCGCCTCGATGACGGCGTAGGGGACGTCGGTGAGGATCTGGCGCTCGTGGTCGCCTTCCGACCCGGCGTCGAGCACGAATGTCTTCTCCACCTTGGCGGCATCCACCGTGTCGTGCGGCTTCAACTGGAAGCCGAGCCCGCGGCCCATGAGTACCCGCTCGGTGCCGCGCGCGTCGACGGTGATGACGACGTTGTTGTTGAGCACTTTGTGCGCCACGATCGCCTTCGCGACCGCCGGGGTCGGGTCGGTGCTCATGGGCTGAGTGTAGAACGGTCCGCTGGCGTCGTGCCTGCAGCGGTCGTCGCCGCGCCCGGCGCGGCGCGCAGCCCGGCTTCGAGGATCGCGGTCAGGCGGGGGACGAGGTGGGGGGTGGATGCCGCGATCGCGGCCGGCTGCGGACGGGTGATCATCCCGACGGCGAGCACGAGTTCGAGGGGGGCGAGGTCGGCGCGCACGAGGCCGGCGGTGCGGGCGGCGGTGAGCACGTCGGCGACGCGGCCGAGGGTGTCGTCCTGTGCCGCGCGGACGCCGGCGGAGATCTCGGCGTCCGCGGGATGGGCGAGCGCCTCGGTGAGCGCCCCGAGGTCGAGCCCCACCAGGGCGTGGAGGAAGCGGTGCCAGGCGTCGTCGGGGGTGCGCGGAAGCGCCTCGAGTGCGCGGCCGGCGGCATGGCGCATCTCGGCCAGGATCGACAGCGCCACGGCCTCGGTCAGCTCCGCGCGCGAGGCGAAGTTGCGGTAGAGCGTCGCGATGCCGACGCCGCCCGCCTCGGCGATCGCCTCGAGCGGCACCGACGCGCCCTGCGCGGCGAACAGCCGACGGGCTTCGCGCACGATGGTCTCGCGTCTCTTCAGGGCGTCGGAGCGCATGGCGGCCTTCCGGTGTCGATCATGGGGCGTCGCACGTCGCCTCTCAGCGTATGTGGAGGAGGGATCTCCGTATACTGGAGGAAATCCCTCCGCTTCGCCTTCGGGCAGACAGGACTCCGCATGACCTCCCCCACCGCCGACGCCGTCGCCCCGGCATCCGCAGCGCGCCGCACCCCCTCGCCGCTCGTGAAGATGCTGGGCCTCACTGCGGGGCTCGGTGTGATCCTCGTCGTGCTGCTGATGCTGTTCGTGATGCCGTCGCTCAAGAGCGGCGCCCACGACCTGCCCCTCGGCATCGTCGGCTCCCCCTCCGACGTCTCACAGGTCGAGGCCGGGCTCGCCGGGTCGGCACCGGATGCCTACGACACGCGCACCTTCGCCTCTGAGGACGACCTGCGCACCGCGATCGCCGACCGGGAGATCGTCGGCGGGATCGTCCTCGACGGCACCGGCGTGCAGGCGCTCGTCGCCAGCGCGGGCTCGTCCGCCATCTCGGGAACCGTGACGGCGACGGCGCAGGCACTGGCGCAGGCCGACGGCTCTCTCGCCGTTGTGACCGACGTCGTGCCGCTTCCCAAAGCCGATCCCAGCGGCATCGGCATTGGCGGACTGGCTTTCCCGCTCGTGTTCGGCGGCATCGTGCCCGCCGTCGCATTCCGCAAGGTGTTCGCCCGGAGCCTCGGCTGGGCGGTCACCGGCATCGCCGCGTTCTCGGTCGTCGGCGGCCTCATCGTGGCCGGCGTGCTCGCCTTCTCGTTCGGCAGCATCGCGGTGGCGAGCTTCTGGCCGGTGGCCGCGGCGATGGCCCTCGGTATCGGTGCCCTGGCGCTCGCCCTCGCGGGGCTGCAGGAGGCCTTCGGCGGCAAGGGCTTCACGATCGGCGCGATGATCATGATGTTCGTCGGCAACCCGCTCGCGGGGATCTCGACCACGGCCGCCTGGCTGCCCGGCGGACTGGGGCTCGTCGGTCAGCTGCTGCCTCCGGGCGCCACCGGCACGCTCGTGCGCTCCGCCGCCTACTTCGGAGGCACCGGCGGTCTCACCGCGGCGCTCACCCTGGCTGCGTGGGTGGCCGGCGGCATCCTGCTGCTCGCGGTCGGCGCCCGCCGCCGTGCCGGGCGGGAAGCGGTCGCCGAGGCCGCCGAGCCGATGCCCGTCGCCGTCCCCGCTTGAGAATCGACGTCGCCGCCGGGGTGCCCGCCCCGGCGGCGACGGCGGGGCGTGGCGGCGCCA
>NZ_JANJFJ010000006.1:0-40861 GCF_024626565.1 Microbacterium sp. zg.Y909 | reverse complement strand
CTCGGTCCCGCCGCGCCGCCCGGCCGCGCGTGCGCTTGCCGTTGCTCGGCCACCGGATGAGCCGCCGAGCCGCCCCGGCCGCCCGGTCAGCCCAGCGGCTTCTGCAGGAAGACCTGGTCGCTGCCGTCGCCGGGGACCCGGTCCGACTCGGCGTAGCCCTCGCGCTCGTAGAGCCGCAGGTTGGCCTCGCTGAGAGACCCGGTGAAGAGTTCGGCCGTCCGCGCGCCGGCATCCCGCCCGCGGTGCTCGACCGCCGTCAGCAGCTTCGTGCCGATGCCGCGCCCCTGCTGGTCGGGGGCGATCGCGATGCGCCCGATCAGCAGCAGGTCGCCGTCGCGTCGGGCACGCACGGCGCCCACGATGCGGGCGCCGTCGAGGGCGACGCAGCCGAGGTTGTCCACCAGCTCCGCCTGCACCTCCTCGAGCGTCTGCGTCAGCGGCGGCATGTCGGGGTCGCCGTAGATGAGCGCCTCGCTGACGAACGCCGCGCGTTGCAGGGTCAGCACCTCGCCGGCATCCTCGGGGCGGATGTCGCGGATTCTGATCGACTCGTCGCTCACCCCGTCACGGTATCCGCGCCGCCGCAGGGCGTTCCAGCCCTCCCGCGCCCCGCCGCGGTGTGGTAGCGCCACCAGCGCTCGCTCAGCGCGCCTCCCGTACCCTGGGAGCATGACCGATTCCTCCCCCGTGCGCGCCACCAAACCGCGGCAGGTACGCCCGGCGACCGAGGGCTGGTCCCAGCAGAAGGATGCCGAGGGCCGCCCGCTGCTGCAATTCGCGAGCCCCAAGCGCGGCAAGCCGCCGGTGCACCTCGCCGACCTCACCCCCGAGCAGCGCGTCGAGAAGGTGAAGGAGCTCGGGATGCCGGGGTTCCGCGCCGCACAGCTCGAGAAGCACTACTTCACGCACTACACCGCCGACCCGGCCCACATGACCGACCTCCCCGCCGCCGGTCGCGAGGAGCTCGTGCACGGCATGCTGCCGCCGCTGCTCACCGAGGTGCGTCGCCTGGAGACCGACAAGGGCGACACGATCAAGTTCCTGTGGAAGCTGCACGACGGCGCCCTCGTCGAGTCGGTGCTCATGCGCTACCCCGGCCGCATCACGCTGTGCGTGTCGAGCCAGGCCGGCTGCGGCATGAACTGCCCGTTCTGCGCCACCGGCCAGGCGGGGCTGACGCGCAACATGTCGGCCGCCGAGATCGTCGACCAGGTCGTGCGCGCCAACCGCCTCATCGCCGAGGGCGGACTCGGCGACCCCCGCAAGGTGGGCCACGAGGGCGAGCGCGTCACCAACATCGTCTTCATGGGGATGGGCGAGCCCCTCGCCAACTACAACCGCGTCATGCAGGCCGTCCGCACGATGGTCGACAAGAAGCACGGGCTGGGCATGAGTGCCCGGGGCGTCACGGTCTCGACCGTCGGGCTGGTGCCGGCGATCCGCAAGCTCGCCGACGAGAACATCCCGGTGACCTTCGCCCTGTCGCTGCACGCCCCCGACGACCACCTGCGCGACGAGCTCATCCCGGTGAACTCCCGCTGGAAGGTCGACGAGGCGCTCGATGCCGCCCGCGAGTACTTCGACAAGACCGGTCGCCGCGTCTCGATCGAGTACGCACTCATCAAGGACATGAACGACCACGCGTGGCGGGCCGATCTGCTCGCCGAGAAGCTCAATGCGCGCGGCCGCGGATGGGTGCACGTGAACCCGATTCCGCTGAACCCGACGCCCGGGTCGATCTGGACCTCGTCCGACAAGGACGTGCAGGACGAGTTCGTCCGCCGTCTCAACGACGCCGGCGTGCCCACGACCCTGCGCGACACCCGCGGCAAGGAGATCGACGGCGCGTGCGGTCAGCTCGTGGCCACCGAGGATGACGAGCGCGCCGCAGAGGACATGCCGGTCGAGGCCTGAGGTCCCGGCGCGTACACGGGCCGCGCGGTGGTGTCCATCCCGGCCCCGCCGTCCGGGCGGCGCGGTAACGTTTTCCCATGGTCAACTATCGCTATCTCGGCAACTCTGGTTTCAAGGTCTCGGAGATCACGTACGGCAACTGGATCACCCATGCCTCGCAGGTCGAGAACGAGGCGGCGATCGCCACGGTGCACAAGGCCCTCGATCTCGGCATCACCTCGTTCGACACGGCCGACGCCTACGCGAACACCGCCGCCGAAGAGGTGCTCGGTGAGGCGCTGAAGGGTCAGCCCCGCGAGTCGGTGGAGATCTTCACGAAGCTCTACTGGCCGATCGGCCGTAAGGGCCCCAACGACATGGGCCTCAGCCGCAAGCACATCTTCGACGGCATCCACGGGTCGCTCAAGCGCCTCGGCGTCGACTACGTCGACCTGTACCAGGCCCACCGCTACGACTACGAGACCCCGCTCGAAGAGACGATGCAGGCGTTCGCCGACATCGTCCGTCAGGGCAAGGCGCTCTACATCGGCGTCTCGGAGTGGACGGCCGAGCAGCTGCGCGAAGGGCACGCCCTCGCGAAGGACCTGGGCGTGCAGCTCGTCTCCAACCAGCCCCAGTACTCCGCGCTGTGGCGCGTCATCGAGGGCAAGGTCATCCCGGCATCCGAAGAGCTCGGCATCTCGCAGATCGTCTGGTCGCCGATGGCGCAGGGCGTGCTCAGCGGTAAGTACCTGCCCGGTCAGCCGCTTCCCGAGGGGTCGCGCGCGACCGACGACAAGAGCGGCGCGACGTTCATCAAGCGCTTCATGAACGACGAGGTGCTCACCGCGGTGCAGAAGCTCAAGCCCGTCGCCGAGCAGGCCGGCCTGTCGATGCCGCAGCTCGCGATCGCGTGGGTGCTGCAGAACCCCAACGTCGCCGCCGCCCTCGTGGGCGCCTCGCGTCCCCAGCAGCTCGAGGACACCGTCAAGGCTTCGGGTGTCACGCTCGACGCCGACACGATGACGGCGATCGACGACGCCCTCTCCGGCGTGGCCGAGACCGACCCCGAGAACACCTACGAGGTCTCGCCGAAGTCCCGCCCGGCCTGATGCCCGTCCACAGCGCCGGTCTCCTGCTCTACCGGCTCGCCGACGGCGGGCCCGAGGTGCTGATCGCCCACATGGGCGGTCCGTACTGGGCGGGCAAGGAGACCGGCGCGTGGTCGATCCCCAAGGGCGAGTACGACCCCGACGCCGAGTCGGCACTGGATGCCGCGCAGCGCGAGTTCCGTGAGGAGCTCGGGGTCGAGCCGCCCGAGGGTCCGTACGCGGAACTCGGCACGTACCCGTATGCGTCAGGCAAGCGCGTGACCGTCTTCGTCGCGGACGGCACGGCGTTCGCGGCCACCCGGGCGGACTTCATGTTCGGGGAGTTCGAGATGGAGTGGCCGCCGCGCTCGGGCAGGACCCAGCGTTTCCCCGAGGTCGACCGCGCGGACTGGGTGGGGCTGGGGGTCGCGGGCGAACGGCTCGTGAAGGGGCAGCGGCCTGCGCTCGAGGCTCTGGCCACCCACCTGCGGGGCGCCGGGGCGTAGGGCGCGCACGCGCGCCGGCCTCGCCCGGGTCCGCGCCGGTGCTTGCCGCGGCCTCGCGCCGCTCTGGCCCTGCCCGGCCGGCCGGCCGGGATGAGGAGATCTGCCGGGCTGAGGGGCGTATGTGGGGATCCGCCCTCATCCGGGCAGATCCCCTCATCCGGGCAGCTGTGGAGTCCGAGTGGCCAAGCGATGTATACGCAATTCCGCGACAGCGGGACAAGACCGCCGCCGGGCGGGGTTTATGTATACACTGATGCCGATGGCTACCGACGGAGCGACCCAGGGACGCGCGGGCGAACGCGCCTATGCGACTCTGCTCGCCGAGATCCAGTCGGGCGCGCTCCCCGCCGGCACCGTGCTCGGCGAGGTCGAGCAGGCCGCCCGGCTCGGGGTGAGCCGCACTCCCTTGCGCGAAGCGCTGCGGCGCCTGACCGCCGACGGCCTGGTCACGCAGCAGTCCCCGCGCGTGACGGTGGTCACCGACGTTGAGCCGGGCGACATCCGGGCGCTGTTCGAACTGCGGCGTGCCCTGGAAGAGACCGCCGCCGCCCTCGCCGCCCGCCGCGGCGACCGCGCCGTCTTCGCCCGCTTCGTCGAGCGGTTCGCCGACGTCGACCTCACCGCCCCCGGCGGGCCCGACGCCTACTACGCCCTCATCGCACAGCTCGACGCAGAGGTCGACACCGCCGTGGCCAACGACTACTTCACCGCCGCGCTGCGCACCGTCCGCACCCACCTCGTGCGCGTGCGGCGCCTCGCCCGCGACAACCCCGACCGCCTTGCGGCATCCGTCGCCGAGCACCGCCTGATCGCCGCGGCGATCGCCGACGGCGACGCGGAACTCGCCGCCCACGCCACGCACATCCACCTGCACAACGCGCTCGCGAGCATCCTGACGTCGCTCGACGACGGCTCCGGCGCGCGCCCCGTCACGTTCTGAGAGAGGACCCCCATGACCATCACGCACCACCTGCGCGTCCACCGCAGCGACGAGGACCTGCCCCGCGAGGGACAGCTGGCCTGGCACATCGCCGAGGTCGCGACCGACCCGGTTCCCGTCGAACCCGAGGTGGTCGACATGATCATCAACCGCGTGATCGACAACGCCGCCGTCGCCGCAGCCTCCCTCACCCGCGCCCCCGTCAGCGCCGCACGCCAGCAGGCGCTGGACCACGCCGTCTCGGTGGGTGGCAACGGCGCGACGGTGTTCGGCTGCGCCCTCGAGCGCCGGACGAGCCCCGAGTGGGCGGCCTGGGCCAACGGCGTCGCCGTGCGCGAACTGGACTACCACGACACCTTCCTCGCCGCGGACTACTCGCACCCCGGCGACAACATCCCGCCGATCCTCGCGGTCGCCCAGCACGTCGGCTCCGACGGCGACGCGCTCGTGCGCGGCATCGCGACGGGCTACGAGATCCAGATCGACCTGGTGCGCGCCATCTGCCTGCACAAGCACAAGATCGACCACGTCGCCCACCTCGGCCCCTCGGCCGCCGCCGGCATCGGCACGCTGCTGGGTCTCCCGACCGAGACGATCTACCAGGCGGTCGGTCAGGCGCTGCACACCACCACCGCGACCCGCCAGTCGCGCAAGGGCGAGATCTCCACCTGGAAGGCGCACGCCCCCGCCTTCGCCGGGAAGATGGCCGTCGAGGCGGTCGACCGTGCGATGCGCGGCGAGACCAGCCCCTCGCCGATCTACGAGGGCGAAGACGGTGTCGTCGCCTGGATGCTCGACGGCCCCGACGCGTCGTACGACGTGCCGCTGCCCGCCGCGGGGGAGCCCAAGCGCGCGATCCTCGACTCGTACACGAAGGAGCACTCGGCCGAGTACCAGGCGCAGGCCTGGATCGACCTGGCGCGCAAGCTGCACGGCGAGCACCCGGAGGCCACCGACCCGGCCAACGTCGAGTCGATCGTGCTGCACACCTCGCACCACACCCACTACGTCATCGGCTCGGGCGCCAACGACCCGCAGAAGTACGACCCGACGGCATCCCGCGAGACGCTGGACCACTCGATCCCGTACATCTTCGCTGTCGCGCTGCAGGACGGCGGCTGGCACCACGTCGACTCGTACGCCCCCGAGCGGGCCGGGCGGGAGGACACCGTGGCGCTGTGGCACAAGATCACGACGGCAGAGGATGCCGAGTGGACCCGCCGCTACCACTCGGAGGACCCCGCCGAGAAGGCGTTCGGCGGTCGCGTCGAGATCCGCCTGACCGACGGCACCGTGATTCAGGACGAGATCGCCGTCGCCGACGCGCACCCCCTGGGGGCGCGCCCCTTCGCCCGCGAGGACTACATCCGCAAGTTCCGGGTCCTCGCCGAGCCCGTGCTCGAGCCCGCCGAGATCGAGCGGTTCCTGGATCTCGCACAGCGCCTGCCCGAGCTCACCGTCGACGAGGTGCGGCAGCTGTCGATCGTCGCGAAGCCCGGGCTGCTGCTCGCCGCTCCCGCGCCGAAGGGCCTGTTCTAGACATGGCGTCGCGCGTAACTCCTCAAGAACCGGGCGGCGCGGGGACCCACGGGTCTGATCGCGTCCGGATCCGCGCATTCTTGAGGAGTTGCGCCGCCGCAGCCGCTGGCACACCCGCCGACACGGCCCACTGAGGAGACCACTGATGCTGTATTCGACCGTGACCCCCGCCGAGAAGCGGCGCCTGTTCCGCGAGCGCCTCGCGACAGGCGAGCTGGAGCGCTTTCCGGGGGCCTTCAACCCGCTGTCGGCGCGACTGATCCAGCAGAAGGGGTTCGAGGGCGTCTACATCTCGGGCGCGGTGCTCAGCGCCGACCTCGGCCTGCCCGACATCGGCCTGACGACCCTCACCGAGGTCGCCGGCCGCGGGCAGCAGATCGCCCGCATGACCGACCTCCCGGCGATCATCGACGCCGACACCGGGTTCGGCGAGCCGATGAACGTCGCCCGCACGATCCAGACCCTCGAGGATGCCGGCATCGCCGGGGCCCACATCGAGGACCAGGTGAACCCCAAGCGCTGCGGCCACCTCGACGGCAAGGCGGTCGTCGACCAGGACACCGCGATCAAGCGCATCCGCGCCGCCGCCGACGCCCGCCGCGACCCGAACTTCCTCATCATGGCGCGCACCGACATCCGCGCCGTGGACGGGTTGGATGCCGCGATCGACCGCGCCAGGGCCCTCGTCGACGCCGGCGCCGACGCCATCTTCCCCGAGGCGATGCGCACCCTCGAGGAGTTCGCCGCCGTGCGCGCTGCAGTGGACGTGCCGATCCTGGCGAACATGACCGAGTTCGGAAAGAGCGACCTGTTCTCGGTCGATCAGCTGCGCGACGTCGGCGTGAACATCGTGATCTGGCCGGTGTCGCTGCTGCGCATCGCGATGGGCGCGGCCGGCCGGGCGCTGGATACGCTGACCGCTGAGGGGCACCTCACCGGCAAGCTGGGGGAGATGCAGCACCGCGCCGACCTGTACGACCTGCTCGACTACGAGTCGTACAACCACTTCGACACCAACGTCTTCAACTTCGACATCGAGAAATGAGCGTGCGATGACCACCGACATCAAAAAGGGGCTCGCGGGCGTCGTCGCCGACGTGACCGCGATCTCCAAGGTCGACCCCGAGATCAACAGCCTCGTGTACCGGGGATACCCGGTGCAGGAGCTCGCGGCTACGCAGCCGTTCGAAGCGGTCGCCTACCTGCTGTGGAACGGCGAGCTGCCCAGCGACGAGCAGCTCGCGGAGCTGCGTACGGTCGAGCGGGCCAACCGGGCGTTGTCGCCCGCGGTGAAGGCCCTCATCGACGCGGTGCCGCTCGAGGCCCACCCGATGGACGAGGTGCGCACCGTCGTCAGCCTCATCGGTGCGATCGACACCGCCGGCATCGACAACGTGCTCGATGCCGCAGGGACCCCTGCGGAGAACCTCGACCGCAGCATCCGCCTCTTCGCCGTGCTGCCGGCCGTCGTCGCCTACGGGCAGCGCCGCCGCCGCGGCGAGCAGCTCGTCGAGCCGCGCGAGGACCTCGACTACGCCGCCAACTTCCTCTGGATGACGTTCGGCGAGGAGCCCCACGAGGTCGTCGTCGACGCGTTCAACCGCTCGATGGTCCTCTACGCCGAGCACTCGTTCAACGCCTCGACCTTCACCGGTCGGGTCATCACGTCTACCCTCAGCGACCTGTACTCGGCCGTGGTCGGGGCGATCGGCGCGCTCAAGGGACCGCTGCACGGAGGCGCGAACGAGGCCGTGCTGCACATCTTCACTGAGATCGGCGATGCCGACAACGTCGTCCCGTGGCTCGACGAGGCCCTCGCCGCCAAGCGCAAGATCATGGGGTTCGGGCACCGCGTGTACAAGCGCGGCGACTCGCGCGTGCCGACCATGAAGGCGGCGCTGGACACGCTCGTCGCCCACTACGACCGACCCGACGTCGCCGCGCTCTACGATGCGCTCGAGTCCGAGTTCGTCGGCCGCAAGGGCATCTACCCGAACCTCGACTACCCGTCGGGTCCGGCTTACAGCCTCATGGGCTTCGACACGCTGACCTTCACGCCCCTGTTCATCGCGGCGCGGGTCACAGGCTGGACCGCGCACGTGATGGAGCAGCAGGCGGCCAATGCCCTGATCCGCCCGCTGTCGGATTACAACGGTCCCGACGAGCGCCACATCGACGGCTACGTTCCGGATGCCGCACAGGTCGAGGCGCTGCAGCGCGCGGAGGAAGCGGCGAGCTGAGGCGGGTGGGATCACCCTCTGAGCGTGCTCAGAGGGTGATCGTCGGACTGTCGAGCACGGTGCCGGCGGCATACTGGTCGCCGAAGATGGGCACGCCCTCAGCGGTGAGGGTCGTGACGCCCGCCTGCACGAGCCCCGATTCGTCCTGCGTGAACTGATCGATGTCGGCCACGGGGAAGCGCTCGCCGTCGGCGCGACAGGCGCTCAGCAGCCAGCGTCCGTCGCTCTCGCGGTGGATCACGGGGTCGCTCAGGCTGATCCGCATGAGGCCGCCGTGGCCGGTGAGGAGCACCGTGCCACGAAAGACCAGCGGATGGTCCGCGGTCTCGGCCGCGGGGAAAACGATGCCGAGATCGGTCACCGTCGCGTCATCGAACACCTCGACGCGCCCCCGCGCCATTGTGGTGAGGTACTGCAGGAGCGAAGCCTTCACTCCCCATGTCAGCGTTGCCATGCAACCCCTTCGTGTCAGAGAACCGCACGAGCCGGGCCCCGGACTCCGGGACCCGGCTCGTGAGAGTCGACCTGCTTACGCGGTCACTGTTCCTTCCATGCGGCGTCGAGGTAGACGAGCATGCTGCCGTCGTACTCTCGCGCCTCGCTGCCCAGGTGCAGCTTGTTGGAGTGAGCCATTCCGCTCAGGTTGGGTGAGTACCAGACCATGACGGCGTTCTCACGGATCTGCTCGTCGACGTCCTTCCACGCCGCGCTGCGCTCCTCGAGCGTGGGCGCGGTGCGTGCCGTCAACAGCGCTGCCTGCAGCTCGGGGTGGGCCACGCGACCCCAGTTCTGGCCGCCCTCGTAAAGACGTGTCCAGACGGTGGGATATCCCGCTGAAACGGTCGTGCCCTGCAGCAGCTGGTAGTCACCGGCGGCTTGCGCGACCGCGTGAGCGGTGGGGTCCATCGCCCGCATGACAGCGGTGATGCCGATGGAAGCCAGCTGCTGCTGGACGAACTCCGCCGATCGGGACGTCGCGTAGTGCACGTACTCCACGCTGGGGTCGCCGTTCTCCGCGGCGTAGTCGGCAACGAGTTCCTTCGCCTTCTCCAGATCCGCATTCATCGGCTCGACGCCGTCGCAGGCGGGGGCTCCGACAGCCCACGGCGTGCAGGTGGTGTCGCCGTCCCACAGCTCGGTGCCACCGGCCAGCACCTGTGCGCTGGTCTTGCCGTCGAAGAGGTACAGCAGCGCCTCGCGGAGCCGCTCATCCTGGAACGGGCCCTCCGCGGCGTTCGGGATGAGTGCTTCGCCGCCGGTCGGGGCGAGGTGCAGCTTCACGGTCGGAGTGGTGGAAACCCGCGGCCACAGATTCGCAGGTACGAGGCTGAAGTCGGTGTTGCCGGAGATCAGCTCGTCGACACGGGTCTGCGGGTCAGGACGCACCTGGTAGATGACCTCATCGAGGTACGGCTGCCCCTCGACGAAGTAGTCGTCGTTGCGCACCAGGGTCAGAGTGTCGTCCTTGACCCAGGAATCAAACTTGAAGGGGCCCGCGCCGACAGGGTTGCTGTTGAACGCCTCGGGGTCGGCAAGTGCAGCGGGAGAACCCACCATGCCGGCGGGTGTGGAGCCGGTGAAGGTCAGCGGGAAGGAGCCGTCGGGAGCGGCCAGCGTGAAGGTCACCTCGAGCGGGCCGGTGGCTTCCATCGATTCCATGCCGGCCAGCAACGCCTTGGCGTTGCTGCGGGAGTCGGGCGCGATGTGGCGCTCGAGGTTGAAGATCACTGCCTCGGCATCGAGGGGAGTGCCGTCGGTGAAATTGACGCCCTCGCGCAGCTCGAGCACCCAGGTCTTGCCGTCGTCTGCGGTCGTCATGCCGGCGGCGAGCTTGCCGCTGACCTCGTCGGTGCGCTCGTCGCGGATGAGCAGGCTGTCCATGACCGCGACGGCCCGCTCGATCCCCGTTCCGACGCTGACGAGGCGCACCGGGTCGAACCCGCCGAACTCCGACAGGAACGTCAGCTTCGCGGTGCCACCGGTCTGGATCTCGCCGACTTCAGTTTCCTCGCTGGCGGAAGGCGCGGGTGCTGCCGCGCCCCCTCCGCCGCAACCGGCGAGCATCATCGCGGAGATGACCGCTCCCCCGAGGATGGCGCCGAAGCGTCTTCCTCTCGCTCTCGAATTCATGTGCACTGTGTTGCCTCCTTGCTAACACGGGCGTAGACGCAGATTGGCGTCGCGCTGATGATACAATATTTTTGATGAAAATCCGAGAGGTTTCTCGGGCTCTCTCAACGGGCCGTGGCCTCAGGCGCCACGCCATACCGGAGGGCGCTTTTCGGAGAAGGCGCGAGGCCCCTCCTGCGCGTCCTCGCTGGCGCCGACCTCTGCACGCATCCGGTCGTTGAGCGCCCATGCCGCTTCGTCGTCGTCGCTGACGGCGTTGATGATGCGCAGGCTGGCTTCGGCGGCCAGGGGTGCGGCCGCTGCGATCTCGCCGGCGAGGGCGAGCGCGTGAGATCGGAGACGTTCGGCCGGCACGCACTCGGTGACCAGGCCCCACTGCAGCGCCGTCGTCGAGTCGATGGGGCGACCAGTCAGCGCCATCCGCATCGCGCGGCTGCGCCCGATCGCCTGGGGCAGCCGGACGATCCCGCCGGCAGAGGCGAGGAAGCCCCTCGTCGCCTCCGGCAGAGCGAAGGTCGCGTGCTCGGCAGCGACGACGATGTCGCAGCCGAGCACGAGTTCGAGGCCTCCTCCGAAGGCGAGGCCGTTCACAGCGGCGATCGTCGGTGTGCGCCGACGCCGGACGAACAGTCGCTCGATGAACGCGGCGCGGGATTCCGCCGTCTCGGCATCCGACACACGCTCGACGAGATCGCCGCCGGCGGAGAAGGCGCGCTCGCCGGATCCGGTGAGCACGATCACCCGCACCCGCGGATCGGCATCCGCACGCTCGAACTCCTCGATGAGCCGCCATCCCAGCGCCCGCGAGATCGCATTGAGCACGCGAGGACGGTTCAGCGTCAGGACGCGGACCTCGCCGACGTCTTGGACGAGGATCGGGTCTTCCGCATTCTCGGTCACTGCGCCGGCATGCCCAGCAGGCGCGACGCGATGATGTTGCGCTGGATCTGAGAGGAGCCGCCGTACACGCTGATCGGGCGCGTCTGGAAGTAGTCGCGTGCCGTCTCGGTGTCGCGCCCGGTGATGATGTCGGGGCCCCGGAGGGCCATCGCCAGGTGAGCGAGCTCCTGTGCGGACTCCGTGTAGAGGAGCTTCGCGATCGAGCCCTCTTCTCCCACCGGCTTCCCCGTTGCGCGGGAACTGAGCTGCTCGAGCGCCGTCAAGCGTACGACTTCTCCCCGCACATATGCCCGAGCGAGTTCGCGGCGCACCTGGGTGTCCTGATCGCGGCCGGTGTCCTTGGCGAGTGCCTCGAGCTCGGTCAGCTTCTTGCGGTAGGCCGAGATGGCCCCGATGTCGGACGGACCGCGCTCATAGGCGACCGTCGTCATGGCGATTTTCCAGCCGTCGCCCTCCTGCCCGAGCATGTTCTCGGCGGGGATGCGCACGTTGTCGTAGAAGACCTCGCTGGTTTCGGGCTCACCGTTGGCGAGTACGATCGGCCGCAGCTCGAGCCCCGGCGTGTCCATGGGCAGCAGAAAGGCGGAGATCCCCTTGTGCTTGGGGACATCCGGATTGGTGCGAGCGAGCAGCAGGCACCAGTTGGCCCATTGTCCGAACGACGTCCACATCTTGTGGCCGTTGACCACCCACTCGTCGCCATCGCGGACCGCGCGCGTCGAGATGGCCGCCAGGTCCGAGCCGGCCCCGGGCTCGCTGAAGCCCTGGCACCACTGGATCTCACCGCTCAAGGACGCGGGGATGAACTGGCGGCGCTGTGCATCGGTGCCGAACATCCCCAATGCGCGGCCGATGTAGCCGAGCGTCGGGGGCAGCATGGGCGCGTCGGTGTTCCCGTTCTCCTCGTTGAGGATCGCGTCCATGGTCGGGCTCAGCCCTTTGCCGCCCCACTCCGCAGGCCAGGACTGCCCGAGGTACCCGCCCTCGTAGAGCTTGCGGTGCCAGTCGATGCGCTGCTGCGTGCGTGCATCGTCGGTGTCTGCCGGCTCCGGGATGTTGGTCTGGAGCCATGTCCGCAGTGCGGCGCGGTAGTCGGCCTCTTCGGCGCTGTCGCGGTAATCCATGTCAGTTGCCTCCCAGCCGCGCTCGTGCGATCTCATCGAGGTGGACGTCTTCGTCGCCCAGGAGCGCTGTGTCGAACATCACACGCCGGGTGACGAAGTGGGCGATGTGCTCCCACGTCTGGCCGATGCCGCCATATATCTGCATGATGTCCTCCGCCACGCCCGACGCCATCGCCGCCGCTGCTGCCTTGGCCGTGCGCGCTGCGAGCAGGGCTTCGGCCGCGCTGAGCTCATCGACACCCCACGCGGCGTAGAACACCGCGGCGCGGGCTCCTTCGACGGCGGTGTGGGCGTCGGCGGCGATGTGCTGGAGTGACTGGAAGGAACCGATGTGCTGGCCGTAGGCCTTGCGCTGCCCGGAATAGGTGACCACGCCACGCAGGCCCGCCTCCAGCGCGCCGACGGTGTCGGCCGCGAGGCCGGTCAGCGCCAGTGCGTACACCCGGTCGACATCATCTGCCGACAGCGTGCCCCCGGTCTCCCACTCCGCAGAGTCCAGGGACCACAGGGGGTTCGTCGGCGAGATGCCGCTGAGTCGTTCCGAGCCGACCGCGCTGCTGCGCAGGAGGGTCCAGCGATCGCCGTCGCGCTGCAGAGCCAGCGCATAGCCGGCGGGGCCGGCGCCGCCCCACATGACCGCCTGCTCGCCGGGGCTCGCGATCCGGCGCAGATCCGCGCTCAGCGCGATGCCGTAGAGCACCTCGCCGCTGGCGAGATCGTCAGCCCATGCCTGAGCATCGCCGCTGCGAGCGATGAGGTCGGCCGCGATGGCCGCGGAGGGGAGGTAGGGCTCGGGAACGAGCGATGTGCCGAGAGCCCGGCACAGCAGGGCGACCTCGACACCGCTGGCCAGCGGTGCGCCACCGGTGCGGTCGCGCAGCTCGAGAAGGCCCGACGATGCGAGCGTGCTCCATCCGCTGAGCGTGTCCCGGTCGCGGATGTCGGCCGGATTGGCCACGCCGATCGACCGAGCGATCTGTTGGGCGACGTCGAGGAACTCCGTGTGCGTCTCGTCGAGTAGGGCGTCCATGCAACTCCTTCGTTCCAGGTCCTTCGTCCCAAGATATTGACGCCGTTCGGAAGAGTCAAATATTTCTGATCAAAAAATTGACAGCCTTCCGCGAGCCGTGGTTGACTGCCGGGAAGAGTCGGCCGCACCGTTGCGGAGCGACTCGTCTGAGCGAGCAAAGGAGCTGGCAGTGAGTGCACCGCCCACGTCCGAGTTCGACGGCGTCGTCGTCGCCGTCACAGGAGCCGCGCAGGGGATCGGGCGATCCGTCGCCGAAGCGTTCGCCGATCAGGGCGCCCACGTCGCAGTCATCGACGTCAACCTCGCTGCCGCAGAGGCCACCGCGGCGGAGCTCGAGGGGCGCGGCGGCCGCGTGATCGCCGTGCAGTGCGACGTGGCGCGCCAGGACAGTGTGCAATCCGCGGTCGACCAGGTGACCGAGAAGCTCGGCGCGATCGAGGTGCTCGTCAGCAACGCCGGCATCACCCGCCCCGCAATGATCCGCAAGATGACGCTCGAGGAGTGGAACGAGGTGATCGATGTGCATCTGAACGCCTCTTTCTATTGGCTCAAGGCGGTCGTCGAGCCCATGATCGCAGCGGGAGGCGGGCGCATCATCTTCACGTCCTCTTCGACGGCGCAGAACGGCTCGGTCGGCCAGGTCAACTACGCCGCGGCCAAGTCCGGGATCCTGGGGCTCATGCGCAGTGCGGCCAAGGAGCTCGGTCGCTACAACATCCTCGTCAACGCCGTCGCCCCGGCGGCCGTCACCGACATGACCCGCAAGGTGCTCACCGACCCGAAATTCGGGGCCGACCCGGCCAAGACGATTCTCGGTCGCTGGGCGCAGCCCGACGAGATCGCTCCGGCCTATCTGTTCCTCGCGGGCAGGGGGGCAGGGTTCATCACCGGCCAGGTCGTGTCGGTCGATGGCGGAAGCATGATGGTCCGATGAGCGCGCCGAGCATGACACGCGCGAAGACCGACCTGAGCCGGCTGCTGTCGCCGCGCTCGATCGCCGTCGTCGGCGCCTCCGACCGACCAGGACGCATCGGCACGCAGCTGCTGGACAACATCATCCGCCGCTTCACCGCCGGCCCGATCTACCCGGTCAACCCGCGTGCGGAAGAGCTCATGGGGCTGAAGGTCTACCCCGACATCGCTTCGCTCCCCGAGGGCATCGACATGGCGATCGTGGCCGTTCCCGCAGAGCAGGCCGTGGACGCGGTGGAAGCCCTCGCTGCACAGGGTGTCGGCGGGGTCACCCTGCTGACCTCCGGATTCTCCGAGGCGGGCGAGGATGGGCAGGCGCGGCAGGAGCAGCTCAAGGCGATCATCGAGCGCACCGGCATCCAGGTCCTCGGCCCGAACTGCATCGGATTCATGAACCTGCACGAGGGTGTGATGGCGAACTTCGCACTGTCGGGGCCGGTCACCCTTCCCACCCCCGGTCCCGTCGCCCTCGTGTCGCAGAGCGGGGGCTTCGCGTCGTACATCACCAACGCGTCGATGCGCGCCGGCATCCGTCTCGGGTACTTCGTCAGCACGGGCAATGAAGCCGGCGTCGTGCTGGCCGACGTCATCGACTACCTCGTCGACCGCGACGAGGTGGGCACGATCCTGATCTTCAGCGAGTCGCTCAAGGACCCGGAGACGCTCATCGCCGCAGCTCGGCGCGCTGCCGAACTCGACAAGCCGCTCGTGCTGTTGAAGACGGGCCGCAGCGACGAGGCCGCCAGAGCCGCGATGAGCCACACGGCGTCGATCGTGGGCTCCTCCGAAGTGCTCGATGCCGTCTGCCACCAGTACGGCATCCGCGTCGTCTCGTCGATGGAGGAATTGGTCGACCTGGGGTTGGCGTTCCAGGACGGGCGCCGCATCCCGGTCGGTGACGTCGGCATCGTCACGACATCGGGCGGCGCCGGAGTGCTGCTGACGGATGCGGCCGCGCATGGTGGCCTGGCCGTATCCGAGCCCTCGGCCGACGCCGCCGCGCGGCTCGAGTCGTACATGCCTCAGCCGTTCTACGGATCGATCGACAACCCCGTCGACATCACCGCCCAGACGCTGGCATCGCCGGAATCGCTCGGCAAGGTGCTGAGCGAGATGCGCGATCTCGATCCCTACGACTGCCTCGCGGTGGTCACCTGGGCGGGGGACTATCCCTCCAACGACCGGATCATCGAGACGTACGAATCAACGGACAAGCCGGTCTTCGTGCTCGCGACCGGGTACATGGAGAAGTTCCAGGCGGCCGGCGTTCCCATCTACCTGGATCCGAAGCGCCTGATGACGGCGCTGGCCACCGTCAAGGACTACTCCACCCGTCCTCCGCTGGATGATCTCGGTCAGATCCCCGCGGCCCCGGAGAACCTCCACGACCTGCTCGGCGTCGCCTCCGGGCAGCGGTCGATGATGGAATCCGACGCCAAGGCCCTGCTCGCCGCGTACGGCGTGCCGGTCACTCGCGAGCGGTTGGTCGGAGACGCCGCGGATGCGGCAGCGTTCGCCGCCGAGGTCGGCGGGCCCATCGCACTCAAGGTGATGAGCTACGACCTGCCGCACAAGACCGAGTACGGGGCGATCCGACTGGCCGTGACCGCTGACAGCGCTGCACGGGAGCTGGAGGGGATGCTCGAGGAGGTCGCCCGGAAGGCCCCGGATGCCGTGATCGGCGGGGTGCTGGCACAGGAGATGGTGCCCGCCCGCATCGAGATGACCGTCGGCATGCACCGCGACCCCGTCTTCGGCGCCATGGTGGCCGTCGGGCTGGGGGGCGTCGCCATCGAGATCATGGCCGCGGCCGTGCTGCTGCACGCCCCGTTCACGCACGACACGGCCGTGCGCACGATCTCGCAGCTGCTGGACGGACGCATCCGCACGGCAGCGCGCGGGCTCAGCGACGAGGAGCTCGACCGGGTGGCCGACATCGCCGTCGCGGTCGGGCGGCTCGCCCACGACGTGCCCACCATCGCCGAGATCGACGTGAACCCGGTGCGGATCTCCGAGGGCCGGGTGGTCGCAGCCGACGCGCTCATCGTCTTCGACGTGCCGGAGGGGAGCGCATGAGCGGGCTGAAAGACCTCGTCGGTCAGTCATCGCAGCCGTACCGCTTCGTCGTGGAAGAAGGCAAGATCGCCGAGTTCGTCCGCGCCGTGGGTGCCACCCACCCGCTGTTCCGAGACCGCGAAGCGGCCGTTGCGGCGGGCCTGCGCGGGATCCTCGCGCCGCCCACGTTCGTCGCAGCGAGCGCGCACTGGGCTCCACGCGACGGCGGATTGTCGTTGGGGCTGGATGTGAAGCGGGTGCTGGCCGGCGGGGGAGAGTGGCAGTACTTCCAACCCGTCTGCGCCGGCGACGAGCTGACGGTCACGATGCATGTGGAATCCGTGAAAGAGAAGCAGGGCAGCCGGGGACCGATGGAGATCATGCGCGTGCGCACGGACTTCGAGCGGGACGGCGAGCTCGTCCAGGTGTACTCCAACGACATCATCCAGTTCGCTCCGCTCGGCGGGGAGAAGACGGCATGACCGATCAGCCCGTGCTCGCCGAGCGCACGATCGGACCGCTCACCCGTACCGACATCGTGCGATACGCCGGAGCAGGGGGCGACTTCAACCCCGTGCACCACGATGAGGTGTTCGCCACGCGGGCGGGCTACCCGTCGGTGTTCGCCCATGGCCTCTTCACCGCCGGCTCGGCCGCGACGGCGATCGCCGAGGTGGCTGGGCCGCTGGCGCTGCGGCGCTACTTCGTGCGCTATTCGGGACAGGTCTGGCCCGGTGACACGCTCCATGTGACCGTGCAGGACGATCCGTCGGCCCCCGCGTCGGAAGGGCTGCGCAACCTCGCGCTGACGGTCACGGCGCAGGCGTCGGGGGCGGAGCCGCGTGTCGTGCTCACCGGCGGCGGTGAGGTCACGGCATGACTGAAGCCGACCTCGTCCCCGTGGAACCGGCGCCTTGGGCGTCCTATCAGCGCAGGCGCGCCGAGGGAGAGATTCCCTTCCAGCGCTGTGACGGCTGCGCCCGCAGTGTCTTCCCGCCTCGCGTGCTCTGCCCCCACTGCGGGTCGATCCAGCTGCGGTGGCAGGAAAGCGCCGGCCTCGGCACCGTCTATTCCCAGACCTTCGTCTCCGGACGAGACGGGGGTTACCACGTGCTGCTGGTCGATCTTGAGGAGGGCTTCCGGGTGATGGCATCCGCCGACGACGACGCGGCCGATTATCCGCTCGGTGCGCGCGTCCGTGGTCGCGTGGCGACGGACTCCGAGAATGCCGACCAGGAGCCACGTCTGGTCTTCAGCAGAGAGGCGAGCTGATGGTGCACTCGCTGCGCGGCGCGGCAGCGATCCGCGGTGTAGCCGAATCGGCACTCGGTGAGGTCGGCCCTGACCGTTTCGCGCTCGATCTGATCGGAGAGGCCGCGGCGGGCGCACTCGCGGACGCCGGAATCGACAAGAGCGCCGTGGACGGTCTCTTCTCCGCCGTCGTCGGGCGGGGCATGGCCAACCTCGACGTCGGGGAGTATCTCGGCATCGCGCCGCGGTACACCGACGGCACGATGATCGGAGGCAGCTCGTTCGTCAGCCACGTGCACCACGCCGCGATCGCGCTGCAGGCCGGAGCCTGCGATGTCGCGCTCATCGTCTACGGCAGCACGCAGCGCACCGATATGCGTCGCCCCGGCCGGGTGCCGTATCCGCCGGAGGTGCCGAATTACGAGGCGCCGGCACGCCCGGTGCATCCCGTCACCGGATACTCGCTGGCCGCGACCCGGCACATGCACGAGTTCGGAACGACGCGGGAGCAGCTCGCGGAGGTGGCCGTCTCTGCGCGCCGGTGGGCGCAGCTCAACCCCAAGGCGTTCAAGCGCGACCCGCTCACGATCGCGGACGTGCTCTCCGCCCGCCCCGTTGCGACGCCGTTCACGACTCTCGACTGCTGCCTCGTCACCGACGGCGGGGGCGCGATCGTGATGACGCGTGCCGACGCCTACACCGACGCGCCGACCGTGCCCGTCTACCTGCTCGGCGCCGGCGAGGCCCACTCTCACCGTTCCATCTCGCAGATGCCCGATCTGACGACGACGGCTGCGCGCCAGTCCGGTGCCCGCGCCTTCGAGATGGCGGGTCTCACTCCTGCCGACATCGACGTTGCACAGCTCTACGACGCGTTCACCATCAACCCGATCCTGTTCCTTGAGGACCTCGGGTTCTGCGCCAAGGGCGAAGGCGGGGCCTTCGTGGAGGGCGGCCGCATCGCGCCGGGCGGCGAGCTGCCCGTCAACACCAACGGCGGCGGGCTGTCGTTCTGCCATCCCGGGATGTACGGCATCTTCGCCCTCATCGAAGCGGTGCGCCAAGTGCGCGGGACGGCAGGGGAGCGCCAGGTCCCCGACGTCGTCACGGCAGTGGCCCATGGCAATGGCGGCCAACTGTCGAGCCAGGTCACCGCGATCTTGTCGAGGGAGCGTTGATGGAGCAGTCGCCTGTCACCACGAGCCTGGCGGACGGCGTGCTGCTGGTCACCCTCAACAGGCCGGATGCCATGAACGCGCTGTCCATCGCGATGGCGCACGAGCTCACCCGAACCTGGGCGCGCGCTGCGGCCGATGACGTCCGCGCGGTGGTGGTGACCGGGGCAGGACGGGGTTTCTGCGCGGGCGCCGATCTGCGCGAATCCCGCACCGGCGATGTCGCGACCGAGGGCTTGCGTGCGACGTACCAGCCTCACACGCTCGCCTACGTGGCGCTCGAGAAACCTGTCATCGCCGCCGTCAACGGTGCGGCAGCGGGTGCCGGACTCTCGTTGGTCTTCGGTGCGGACGCGCGCATTGCGGCTGCGGGGGCCAAGTTGGTGCCTGCGTTCAGCGCCATCGGCCTGGTTCCCGACAGTGGCGTGGCATTCCTCGCCGGACGTGTGATGGGGGAGGCCGCCGCGATGGTGTGGCTGGCTTCCGGGCGCCGCCTGTCGGCCGGTGACGCGCTGTCGCGTGGCGCGGTCGATGAGCTCGCCGAGGACCCGGTCGCCCGCGCTCGTGAGGTGGCGCTGGAACTCGCGTCGGTTCCCGGCCGGGCCTACGGGCTTACCAAACGGATGTTCTGGGCGCGGGCGAGGCCCGGCCTCTTGGCCGATCTGGACCGCGAGGTGGATCTGCAGCAGCTGGCGGCAGCCGACCCGCAGCGCGCTGCCGCGCGTGCGGCGATCGTGGCGAATCTAGGCGCAGCGCCTGCTGCGGGAGGAGAGAAATGACATCGACGGAGGAGTCCCCCGTCCTGGTGGACGTGGCCGACGGCATCCTGACCATCACGCTCAATCGTCCGGATAGGCACAACGCACTCACCGGGCGGATGCACAACGAGCTGATGGCGGCACTCGAACGTGCTCGCCACGAGAGCGACATCCGCGTGCTGCTCATCCGCGGGGCCGGCCGGTCGTTCTGCTCGGGCGCCGACGTCTCGGATCTGTCCGAGCCGGATGTCGCACCGAGCGCTGCGCAGCGGGTGCACTCGGTCATGCACGGTCGTGATCTCGTGGATGCGATGCTGGCGATCAAGCAACCCGTGGTCGCCGCCGTGCGCGGGTATGCCATGGGGCTCGGGTCGACCATCGCACTGTTCTCCGACGTCGTGATCGCCGCGGATGACGCAGTGCTCGCTGACACGCACGTCAACATCGGCGTCGTTGCCGGTGACGGCGGAGCCGTGATGTGGCCGCTGCTGGCGGGGCTGGGTCGCGCGCGCTACCACCTGTTGACCGGGGAGCGGGTCACCGGCTCACTGGCTGCGGAGTGGGGTCTGGTCTACAAAGCGGTTCCCGCCGACGCCGTGATCGACGACGCGCTGGACGTGGCCCGCAGGCTGGCGTCCCTCGCTCCGCTCGCGGTGCAGGGGACGAAGGCGGCGTTGAACCGCATCGTCCGCGACCGGGTCGAGCTGGCACTGGATTACGGTCTGTGGGCCGAGGCCGTGACCTTTTTGTCCGAGGACCATGCCGAGGCCACAGCTGCTTTCGTGCAGAAGCGCCCCGCGACGTTCACGGGGCGCTGACGACCGCTTCTGCGGCGCAGGGGCGATGTAGGGGTATCATCGTCACGTCTGATCAGATATCATTAATCTGAAACGCGAAGCGGCACAAGGAGGTGTTCACGCGAATGAGCGACGTCATACGTCCCCCGGTGCAGCGCGGATCGGGTGCCCTGATCGGGCCGCCGGCGACAGCGGCGATCCCCACGGATGCCCGGCGGGCCCGGAGGGTCGCGCCGCTCTGGGTCGTCTTCCTCGGCAAGAAGCTGGGGCACCTCCTCGTGGTGCTCGTCGCGGTCACCTTCCTCGTGTCCGCGATGGTCGACCTGCTTCCTGGCGATCCCGCCCGCGCGATCCTCGGAGACAACGCCACCGACGAACAGCTGGCGCAGGTGCGCGAAGAGCTGCGACTGGATGACCCCGTCATCGTGCGGTACTTCATCTGGCTCGGCAACGCGCTGGTCGGCAACCTCGGTGTGTCCCTGCGCACGGGACAACCTGTGGGCGAGGCGATCGCGCAGCGACTGCCGGTGTCGCTCGAGCTGATGATCCTCGCGCAGCTCATCGCCCTCGTGGTCGCGATCAGTCTCGCCATGTACGCGGCGTACCGCCCTCACGGCGTCGTGGACAAGGTCAGCACGATCTGGTCGTTCTCCGCGATCTCCGCTCCCCACTTCGTCGTCGGGCTCGGGCTCATCTACGTCTTCTCGGTGACGCTCGGGTGGCTGCCGACATCGGGGTACGTCACGATTGCCGAAGGCGGCATCTGGCTGCACTTCACCCTTCTGCTCATGCCCGCGTTCGCACTCGCGCTGGAACCGGCGGGTGTCTATCAAAGGCTGCTGCGCGGCGACATGCAGACCACGATGCGTGACGACTTCGTGCTGGCTGCGCAAGCCAAGGGGATGTCCACGCCGAACATCCTGTTCCGTCAGGTATTCCGGCCGTCATCCTTCTCACTGGTCACGCTTGCGGGCATCAACACCGCTCGACTGCTGGGTTCGACCCTGGTGATCGAGACGCTGTTCGCACTGCCTGGCCTGGGCCGGCTGCTGGTGGACTCGGTCAACAGCCGCGATTTCGTGATGGTTCAGGCGACGGTCGCGGTGATCGCGGTCTTCTACGTCGTGGTCAACATCGTCATCGACCTGTTGTACCTGGTACTCGACCCCAGAGTGAGGTCCGCTCGTGGATGACCCGAAGGTTCCCCCGCTCGTCGATACCGAGACGGTGGCGGCGGAAGCGCCCGTCTCGCAGCTGGTCGCACGGCCTCCGCGCGCCCGATGGACGCGCGCGCCGTTCCTCGTCTGGGCTTTCGGGCTCTGGGGCGTGCTGATCGTCCTGGCGGCGGCCCTGGCGCCGGTGCTGCCGCTGGCGGCACCGGATCTGCCGGACTACGCCGTGATCGCCGCTCTGCCGAGCGCAGAGCACCTGCTCGGCACCGATGAGTACGGGCGCGACATCCTCTCGCGCCTCATCTGGGGGGCCCAGGCATCGCTGCAGGTCGGATTTGTCGCCGTCCTCCTCGGGCTGACTGTCGGGCTGGTCCTCGGCATGCTCGCGGGCTACTACCGCGGGTGGGTGGACACCGTCATCAGTGTGCTGGTGGACGTCGTGCTCGCCTTTCCGGCCCTCATCTTCATCATCGTGCTGGTCGCCGTGCGCGGCCCCAGCAAGGAGATCCTGGTGATCGGCCTCGGAGTCGTCATGGTCCCCACCTTCACGCGGCTCGCCCGCGCGAACACGCTGGTGTGGTCCAAACGCGACTTCGTGGCGGCGGCCACCGTGCTCGGATCCCGACGCAGCCGCACCCTCTTCCGCGAGATCTTCCCCAACGTCCTGCCCAGTCTGATGGCTTATGCGTTCACCGTCGTCGCCGTCGTGATGGTGGCGGAAGGCTCCCTGAGCTTCCTCGGATTCGGCATCCAGCCACCCGAATCCAGCTGGGGGAACATGATCGCCGGCGGGCGCGCATACCTCTACAATGCGCCCTGGATCGTGGGCTTCCCCGCGGCCGCGCTGCTGCTGACAGTGCTGTCCTTCAACTTCTTCGGCGATTACCTGCGGGGACGCAGGGCGGGACGAACGGAAGTGACCCTATGACCAAGTTCACCGCTGGCACGGTCGACGCCGCTGAGGCGCCCCTGCTCGACGTCACCGGTCTGACGACGACGTTCGTCGGCGGTCGCCAGCCGGTCACCGCGGTGGCTGACGTCAGCCTGACGCTGCGACGTGGCGAGACCCTCGGGGTGGTGGGCGAGTCCGGGTCGGGCAAGTCGGTCCTCTCCCGATCCATCATGGGTCTCGTCTCGCCCGGCTCTCGCGTCGTTCGAACGGGAACCATCGTCTTCGACGGCACCGACATCACCGCATTGTCCCGTAAGAAGGTGCGGCGCCTGTGGGGGAGTCAGATCGGGATGGTCCTGCAAGACCCGCTGACGTCGCTGAATCCCGTGAAGAAGATCGGTGCGCAGCTGATGGAGACCGTGCGCAAGCACGCGCCGGAGACGAACAGGGCAGAGGCGGCGCAGCGTTCGATCGAGTTGCTGCGCAGCGTGGGCATACCCGAACCGGCCAAGCGCATGCGCGTCTACGCCCATCAGATGTCCGGTGGTATGCGCCAGCGGGTGGGCATCGCGATCGCGCTGGCCGGGAATCCGCAGCTGTTGTTGGCCGACGAGCCGACGACGGCTCTGGATGTCACGGTGCAGATGCAGATCCTCGACCTGCTGCAGCGGCAACAGCGGGAGCGCAACATGGGAATGGTGCTGGTGACGCATGATCTGGGGGTCGTGGCCACTCGCACCGACCGCATCATGGTGATGTACGCCGGACAGGTCGTCGAATCCGCGCCGACGCGAGTGCTCTTCGAAGACATGCGGATGCCGTACACACGCGCCCTCCTGGACGCGCTTCCGCGGCGCGACGACCCGAGTCACACCCGCTTGAGGGCGATCCCGGGCAACCCGCCCAATCTGGCCGCCCCGCCTGTCGGATGCCGCTTCGCGGCGCGCTGTCCTGCCGTTCAGGAGCGCTGCCGAGTCGAGGCACCGCCGCTGCTGGCGACCCCGGAACGGGCGGACCACCTTTATCGGTGCTGGTATCCCGTCGGCAGCCCGGAGTATGCGCGCGCCGTCATGCGCAACGCTGCAGACGCGTCAGCGGGAGCGATGCCGCCTGCGACGACCGCTCCCGGGGCCGACGCCGTGGGGGTGGCCGGATGAGCGCCGCGACGTCTGCCGCCGAAGCCGCGGCCGGAGGCGCCCGGCTGGTCGTGGACGGCATGGTGGTCGAGTACCCGACCGCGGCGGGAACCGTCCGCGCGGTCTCGGATGTCAGTTTCGAGCTCGGTGCCGGGGAGACCCTGGGTGTCGTCGGGGAGTCTGGCTGCGGCAAGTCCACGATGGCGCGCGCGGTCCTCCAGCTGCCCGCGCCGAAGGCTGGCAGGGTCCTGTTCGAGGACACGGATCTCACCACGCTCTCGGGCGACAGGATGCGTCGGTTGCGGCCGGAGCTGCAGATGGTCTTCCAAGACCCGGTGTCATCTCTGAACCCGCGCCGGACGGTTCGCGACATCGTGGCCGAACCGCTGACGATCTGGAAGAAGGGCACCCGCGCCGAGCGGCAGCAGAAGGTCGACGAGATGCTGCACGCGGTCGGACTGGATCCTCAGGAGTATGGCGGCCGCAAGCCGACGGAGCTGTCCGGCGGTCAATGCCAGCGCGTGGCCATCGCACGGGCGCTCGTCGCGGGAGCGAAGCTGCTGGTGTGCGACGAGCCCGTCTCGTCCCTGGACGTTTCCCTGCGGGCGACGGTGCTGAACATGCTGGAGGATCTCCAGGACCGGTTCGATCTCTCGATCCTGTTCATCGCACACGATCTGGCCGTCGTGAAGAACATCTCCGACCGTGTCATGGTCATGTATCTGGGGAAGATCGTCGAGATCGCAGACGCCGACGCACTGTATGCGCGGCCCGCGCACCCCTACACCGTCGCGCTGCTCGACTCGATCCCCGACCCCGATCCGGATGCCCCGGCGCCGAAGGCGTCACTGGCCGGCGACCCGCCGTCGCCGGTCGATCCTCCGTCCGGATGCCGCTTCCGCACGCGGTGCGCGTGGGCGCAGGACGTCTGCGCACAAGTGGAGCCGCCGCTGGCGGAAGTCGCCGCCGGCCACCGCGTCGCCTGCCATTTCCCCTTCGTCGCCACAGGGACACTCCCGATCCGGGAGCGCGATCACACCGCGCCCCTGCCCGGGTGACGGGGCGACGATCATGCCGACCCCCACGGACAGCCCTCCTATCCCGCTGAGCGACGCGCAGCGGGACGCGTGGCAGCGTCGTCACCTCGCGCCCCGGGAGGAGGTCGCTCACGATGTGTGGGCGTTGGCGTTGCCGATCGCCGGCGGGGCAATGCCCTACACCCTGTGTTACGCGCTCCTGGACGATGCGGGAGGGGTGCATCTCATCGACCCCGGTTGGGACAGTGATGGCAACCTCGAGGCCCTCGGCGCCGAGCTTGCGGGACTCCAGCGCTCCCTGAACGACGTGCGGACGGTGATCGCCACGCATTCCCACCCCGACCACCTGGGCATCGCCCCGCGGCTGCGCGAACTGTGCGGCGCTCGCGTGATCCTCTCCGCCCGCGAACGCGACGTGCTGCGCCAGGAGGCAGGGCAGGGGGACGAGGATCGTCGGGCACACGGCGATCGGCTTGCGCAATGGGGGGTGCCGCCCCAGCGCCGAGGGGAATTGGAAGCCTTCTTCCGCATGCCCTTCGTCCTCCGCGATTTCGCGCCTGACGGCGCGGTGGAGGACGGCGAGATCATCGACCTGCCCGGCCATCGCCTCGAGGCCGTGGTGACGCCGGGCCACACGTCAGGGCATCTGTGCCTTGTCGATCGCGAGCGAGGGCTGCTCTACTCCGGCGATCACGTGCTTCCCCGCATCGCATCGGGGGTCGGGCTGGGTGCCCTGCCGAACACGGATCCGCTCGACGACTACCTGTCCGCGCTGGAGCGGGTGGGTGCCTGGGACGTGCTGCACGTGCTGCCCGGCCATGAATACCGCTTTCGCGGACTCGCCGATCGCAGCCGCGCTCTGGTCGAGCATCACCTCCGTCGCACTCGCGAGGTCGCCGCGCTCGTTCCCGAACTCGGCGACGCGCCGATCTGGGAGTATGCGCGGCGGCTCACCTGGACGGGCGGATGGGACGACATGCGCGGGTTCTTCCTCGACTCGGCGCTGCGCCAGACGGCCCTTCACCGGGAGTTCATCCGCAGCGGGCGGGCGGCACTCCGATCGGTGGGGGTGAAATGACCGTGCAGGCCTCCGAGGAGGTCGGGGTATTCCGCGCCGAGCCGATCGCTGCCGGGGTCGGCGTGATCGAGATCCGTCGAGGCGCCGAGACGTATCTGACGGTGCATGTGCTGCGCGCCCTGCTGCGGGAGCTCGCGGCTTTGGATGCCGATCCCGACTGCGGTGCCGTGGTCGTCCGCTCCGAGGGCAAGCACTTCTGTGCGGGCCGGGACTGGCGGGTCGCCCGTGATCCCGCTGACACAGCGGCTGCCATCTACGAGACGGCGCCGGGTTTCCTCGCCCTGACCAAGCCGTGGATCGCCGAGCTGACGGGCGGGAGCATCGGGGTGGGAATGGGGCTCGCGCTGTGTGCTGACTACAGGGTCGCGGCGGATTCGGCATACCTGTGGCCGAAATTCGTGGCCATCGGCATCCATCACGGCTTCGGCCTCACAGCGACGCTGCCGTGGCTCGTGGGCAATCAGCGCGCTACCGAGATGCTCTCGCTCGGCCGGCGCATCTCCATGCCGGAGGCATCGGCGACAGGGCTGGTGGACCGGGTCGTTCCCGCGACAGACGTGCGCGGCGCAGCCGAGGACTTCGCCGCGGAGTTGGCGGGTCAACCGCGCGCGGCGCTCCAGGCGATCAAGCGAACGATGCGCGCCGGACTCCGTGAGTCGTTCGTCCAGGCGATCCGCCATGAGCAGGCCGTGCAGCGCTCGCTGTACGAGTCCGCGGACTTCCAGCGGGAGACGGGCGGCGGCTACCGCTATCGCCCCGAGCAGTGACCGGGTGCGCCCGGCGTCTGATATCGATCGAAAATGAAAGGAGTCGCCATGGCGACCACCACGAGGGACACCTCCCAGGCGACGGACGCAACGCGTTTCCGGCAGGTGCTCGGGCAGTACCCCACGGGCGTCTGCGTCATCACCGCCCTGGTCAACGAGCAGCCCATCGGCATGACCGTGGGTACCTTCACCTCGGTATCGCTGGACCCGCCGATGGTGGCGTTCCTGCCCACCAAGTCCTCGACGTCCTGGCCACTGATCCAGCGGTCGGGTCGCTTCTGCGTCAACGTACTCACATGGGACCAGGAACACCTGTGCCGGCAGATGGCGAGGCCCTCCAGCGAGAAGTTCACCGACGTGGCCTGGCGCCGCAGTGATCTGGGCTCCCCGATCATCGAGGGGTCCGTGGCGTGGATGGATTGCGAGATCACGCAGGTCGTCGAAGCGGGAGACCACTGGATCGTTCTGGGCGGCGTCCATGGGCTCGACGTGGAGCGCGAGACGCTTCCCCTGATCTTCTTCCGCGGCGGCTACGGTCGGTTCACGCCCGGGCCGTTGTTCGCGGAGGAGTTCGACGACCCGCACGCCCGATCCCTGCTCAGTGTCGCGCGGCACGAAATGCTCGACCTCGTCAATGAGCTGGGCGGTGAGGTTGCGATCACGGGCATCGATGGGGACCGGCTGGTGCTGATGGCGAGCACCTGGTCGCCGCTGAGCGTGCGTGCGAGCACGCGGGTGGGGGACGAGGCTCCCGCCGGGCCCCCTTACGCGATCTCATTCGCTGCCGAGGCGGGGGACGCCGCACGGGAGGCGTGGGTCGACAAGGGTCTGAGCATCAGCCCCGACGGCGATCGCGAGGCGATGCTGGCCACGTTGCGCGATGTGGCCGACCGAGGGTGGTCGGCAGCGGTGCACTTGTCGCCGGCCCAGACATGGTCACAGCGCTTCGTCGACGTCAACGCCAAACTGGCTGCGGGTGAGGAAGTCGCAGAGGAATTCAACCTGACCGTCCCCATCCATGGGCAGGACGGCGAAGTGGCGCTCGCGATGACCGTGTACGGGCGGCCCGGTCGTGTCAGCCGTGCGGCTTTCCACGCGGCGCTCGACCGACTCCGGGCGGCCGCCGAGCACATCGAGCGGGCGCGCGACTGATACCCTGTCCGGCGATCTTTGATCTGATAAAATTACGAACCGCGCTGCGCCACACCGGGCGGACCGCGGGAGGGGCGAGGCGACATGGTGGGTGCGCGACCTAAGCTCGGCGATGAGATCGCTGAGACGCTGCGGCAGGACATTCTTCGCGGCCGCTTCGAATCCGGCGAGAAGATCTCGCTGGACTCGTTGGCTCAGGAGCTCGAAGTCAGCAGCATGCCGGTGCGTGAGGCGCTGATCACGCTGTCCAACGAAGGGCTCGTCGAACTTCGGCCACGCCGCGGATTCCGCGCGCGTCCGCTGTCGCGGCAGGACTTGGATGATGTGTTCGAGATTCAGGGAGTGCTGACCGGCGTGCTCGTGGCCAGGGCGGCCGTGGCAGCCACGGACGAGGATGTGGCGAACCTGCGGGCGATCCACGCGAAGCTCGAGACGCTGAGCTCCAGAAACCTCACGAAGGCGACCCTGCGCGACGCCGCGCGGTTGAATGCGGAGTTCCACAGGTACATCAACCGCATCCCCGAGGGCGACCGGGTCCGCTGGTTCCTCCGCCTGTCGCACAAGTACGTGCGGGACGACCTCTACGAGGCGGTCCCCGGCATCCTCGACGCGTCGTTGCGGGATCATCCGGCGATCATCGAAGCCATCGCCGCCGGCGACTCGGAACGGGCGCGCAAGCTCGCCGTGGATCATTTCGCGCAGGGCGCCGACCTGGTCGGATGCCTCGTCGAAGTTCCTTCATAGCGGCGGAGTCCCGCGCGTGGTCTCGCGGGACATGGAGACCCGATCCGAATATTTGATCAAGTTTATTGACCATTGATCTTTGATCAGATATGTTCGAGATGTGCAACCCGATGTCGAGTTCACCGAACTAGGTGATGTGGCCTACCTCACACTACGTGGGCCCCGGATGAACTCCGTCGCGCGTGCCATGCATCATGCTCTCGCGGCCCAGCTGGACCACGTGCGCACACTGTCGCATATCCGCTTCGTGGTCTTGCGCGGAGCAG
Source organism: Microbacterium sp. zg.Y909 (assembly GCF_024626565.1). Classification (NCBI taxonomy): domain Bacteria; kingdom Bacillati; phylum Actinomycetota; class Actinomycetes; order Micrococcales; family Microbacteriaceae; genus Microbacterium; species Microbacterium sp. zg.Y909. The sequence goes on along the minus strand of NZ_JANJFJ010000006.1, from coordinate 12,216 downwards.
ACGGAGTCTTCTCGTCCGGCGGCGATCTGAACGAGCTGGCCGCAGGGCTGCCCGATGACTACGTCGAGGATTACCGCACCCGGATGGACGGCACGATCCGTGCCATCACCGAGATGGGCCAGATCGTCGTCAGTGTCATCGAAGGTGCGGCGATCGGCGCGGCAGCCGCGCTGGCGATGAGTGCGGATCTGGTCTTGTGCGCTCGAAGCGCCACGATCCGGTTGAGTTTCGTCCACGTCGGCTACGCCCCCGATGCGGGCGCCACCTTTCTGCTCCCGGAGCTCGCCGGCGCGGTGGGCCGGGACATCCTGCTCACCGGGCGCCTCCTTCCGGCGGACGAGGCGCAGGCGCATGGTCTGGTCTCCCGCGTCTGCGAGGACGATGACGTCGATCAGGCGTTGGAGGAGCTGCTCGATGAGTTGCGCCTGGCGCCTGCTCACGCCCTGGGGCTCACGAAACGACTTATGCGCGGACGTTCGGCCGACGAATACCTCGCCGCCGTGTACCAGGAGGGGGAGACGCAGCCTCTTGCAGCCGCAGAGGCGACGCCCGACCTCATCGAGGCAGTCCTGGAGCGGGCGCGCCTGCAGCGCGACGCGACGCGGCTCCGCGCAGACACGCAAGACACGCCAACAGCTGATCAAGGGAGACAGGCATGTACGACGGACCGGTGATTGACGCTTTCTACCACCCAGGGTGGGCCGCCACCACGGCGGACACTTTCGGTGATCAGGAGTCGTGGCGGCAGGACCCGCAGCGCGCGCGTGCGATGCGGTTCTTCGACCAGGGTGGCAACAAGCCCGTCACCAAGCCGGCGACGGCCGAGGAGAGCAACCAGGAGCTCATCGACAACAACGTCGAACTGGCGATCTTCCAGGCATCGCTCTATTACCAGGCGGAGCGCTCGGAGCTGGAGAGCCGCGTCCAGGAGCACGTCGACATCATGAAGCAGTTCCCGGGGCGCTACGAGCACGCCGGGACGATCCTGCCGCCCCGGCAGGGTCCGGCATCGTTCTGGGACCTCATGGAGAACCCGCGCATCCTCGAGGAGCACAAGGAGAAGTACGGCATCCGCGGCGTGCACATCCTTCCGGCGCCGTATGGAACGCCTGCGAACGACAAATGGTTCTACCCGCTGTACGCGAAGTGCGTGGAGTTGGACCTGTTCGTCTTCACCTACATCGGCATGCCCGGTCCGCTCTGGCCGACCTATCCGAACTATCCGCTGCACCTGGACGATGTCGCGCTCGCCTTCCCCGACCTCACCATCGTGGGGCATCACATCGGCGACCCGTGGGTCGGCATGATGGCGCACCTCGCAGCCAAGCACGAGAACCTCTACATCTGCACGTCGGCTTGGTCGCCCAAGCGCTACCCGAAAGAGCTGCTCGAGTTCATGGGCGGGCGTTGGCACGCGCAGCCCGGGGCGGACAAGGTCATCTTCGGCACCGACTACCCGCTGATCAACCTCACCAAAGCGGTGACGGATGCCCGCAACCTCGATCTGCCGGACGAGGTGCTCGAGAAGTTCATGTACTCGAACATGAAGGGCATCCTCGATCGCCAGGACGCTCGGCGGTGAGCGCAGCCTGGAACCCGCGCGCGAGCGAGGAGGGGGAGACCCCGCCTCGGCCGGAGCTGTCCAACTGGGGCAGGTGGGGCGAAGACGATGAGGCCGGCGCGGCCAATCTCCTCAGTCCCGAGGTGCTCCTCGCGGCCCTCACGCTGCCGCGCAGCGGCGAAGTGGTGCAGCTGTCCCAGGTGATCGGCGACCCGAAGGCGCCGCGCAACGGTGCGCCCCCGCAGCACTTCATGCTGCACGACGCCGGCGACTACCTGGCGGGAGCGAAGGCGCCGAGCGGATTCCAGACAGCCGTGGATCACCTGTCCTGGGCTACGCACGGGAGCGTGACCCATCTCGATGCTCTCGGTCACGTCTGGTACGACGACCAGATGTTCAACGGATACGACCACCGGGCCGCGCGCAGCAATGGTCTGCGTCGGCTCGGCATCGACAAGGCTCCTCCGTTCATCGGACGGGGCGTTCTCATCGACATCGCCAAGACCAAAGGCGTGACGCGGCTCGACCCCGGGTACGAGGTGACCGCCGCCGACATCGAGGAAGCGCTGCAGTCCGCCGGCGAAGCCCTGCAGGCGGGTGATTGCGTCCTGATCCGGACGGGCTGGATCACCGCGTGGGAGTCGGACGACGTGCGCTATCACGGCGATCGCCCGGGAATCGGGCTCGATGCGGCCGAGTATCTCGCCCGCCACGACGTCGCCCTGGTCGGCGCCGACAACTCAGGTGTCGAGGTGATCCCGTGGGCACCGGGCACGGTGTGCCCGGTGCATCAGTTCCTCATTCGGGACTGCGGTATCTACCTGCTGGAGTTCCTCGATCTCGAGGAGCTCTCCCGTCGCGACGCGACGGCCTTCCTGTTCATCGCCAGCCCGCTGCGGATCCGCGGCGGAACCGGCAGTCCGATCGCCCCCGTGGCCGTTCTGTAGATCGAGGAGCCCTTTCGTGAGCGTGGTCGTTTCCCAGCAACTGGATGTTGACATCCTCGCCGCTCTCCGTGCCGCGGGGCCTCGGATCCGAGACCTGGCCGCGCGAGTCGACCGAGAGCAGGAGTTCTCCCGCGAGCTCTGGCAGCTGCTGTGCGAACTGGGGCTGCCGACCATGCCCTTCTCCGACGCCGCCGCGGGGCACGAGGGGTCGTTCAGGGCTTATGTCGAGGCCATCGAGGAGGTCGCGAGTCACGGTGCGTGCGCCGCGCTCTACTCCGGCCCCACCGTGCAGGTCGCCAGTGCGATCCAGGCATTCGGTACGGACGAGCAGAAGCAGAGGTGGGGCGAAGGCCTCATCAGCGGGGGGTTGCTCGGAGCGTGGTCGTTCACGGAGCCGCAGACCGGCTCGGACCCGCGCCAGATCACGACTCGCGCGGTGCGCGACGGCGACGGATGGGTCATCACCGGGTCCAAGATGTTCACGTCTTTCGCCCCCTACGCGGACGTCGCGCTGCTGTTCGCGAAGACAGGCGAGCGGGAGATGGGGGCGTTCCTGATCGACACGACCGATCCCGGCTGGCAGCCTCATGCGCCGATCAAGATGATGGCGTTCGGTGGTCAGGGCACCGCTCCCGTGACGATCGACCTCCGCGTGCCGGATTCGGCTCTGCTGGGTGACGGCACCAACGGGTTCGACATCATGGTCGGCACCGAAGCCGAAGCCAAGGTGCGGGCCAGCGCCATCTGTGTGGGCATCGGGCGTCGCGCCGTAGAGGAGGCTCTGGCCTACGCCACGTCGCGAGAGCACCGCGGCGAGGCGATCGGCGCGAAGTTCCCCACCGTGCAGGTGCTGATCGGGGAGATGGTCGCGCAGGTCGAGGGCGCGCGCGCGATGGTCAACTGGGCGGCCGAAGCCGTCGATCGGCGAGACCCCGCTCTGAAGGCCATCGCGGCATCGACAAGGATCGTCTGCTCGCGCATGGCGCGTGAAGTCACGAGCCTCGCGCTGCAGGTCTGCGGCGCGTACGGGTTCACCCAGGACATGGTCCTCGAACGGCTGTACCGCGAAGGCAAGTTCTATGAGGTCGGACAGGGCGTCATAGAACTGCAGAAGCTCATCGTGGGCAAGAGGACTCTCGCAGAATTCGCGGAACGTAACGAGCGCTGAGAGCGCGGAAGGAAGGCACCCATGAAATTCGGTCTGCTGTACGAGATCGGCTCGTTCGACACGAGCCGAGAGGGAATCCTCAAGGCGTATGAGAACACGATCGCGCAGGTCAAGCTCGCCGACGAGCTGGGCTTCGATTACGTGTGGCTCGTCGAGCATCACTTCACGTCGCCGTTCTCGTTCTCGGTCGCCCCGGAGGTGTTCCTCGGGGCCCTCGCCCGGGAGACCAAGAACATCCGGCTGGGCTTCGGCATCTCGGTGCTCGTTCCGGGGATGAACCACCCCATCAAGGTCGCCGAGCGTACGGCGGTGCTGGACTATCTGTCCGGCGGCCGCGTCGACCTCGGCACCGGACGATCGGGCGGATGGGGTGAACTGGGCGGCTTCGGAGCCGACCCGCACACGACGAAGGAATCGTGGGACGAGTACGTCCGCGCCATTCCCAAGATGTGGACCCAGAAGACGTTCTCGCACCAGGGGCGGTTCTTCAGCATGCCGGAGCGTGAGGTCATCCCCAAGCCGTACCAGGACCCCCACCCCCCGATGTGGGTCGCCGTCACGAGCGAGGGCACTGAGATCGACGCGGCCGAGCGCGGCCTCGGCTCCTTCGGTCTCAGCATGGGTGGATACGGGGCGCAAGAGGCGAAGATCGCCAACTACCGCCGCATCATCCGCAACTGCGACCCGGTCGGTGCCTTCGTCAACGAGCAGGTGCAGACGGTCAACTTCATGTTCTGCGACGAGGATCCGCAGCGGGCGGCCACGATCGGACGCGGGCTGCTGGACAACTTCAACTACGGCACCTCGCACGGTGCCCCTGTCAAAGAGGTCTACTCGTCGCCCACCTACCAGGTCGGCGGATTCCTCCCGACACTGCGTCAGGAGGCTCTGGGAGCGACGGACGACACCGGCATCCCGCCGGGTCTCGCCGTGGGCGACCCGGAGCGCATCATCGGCGTCATCAAGAAGTGGGAGTCGATCGGGGTGGACGGCATGAACTTCGTCGTCCAGGCCACCGAGTGCCTCGAGCAGGAGGACGTCCTCAACAGCATGCGCGTGTTCGCGCGCGAAGTCATGCCCAAGTTCAAGAACGCGTGAGGAGCGAACGATGACGAACACCACCGGGTCGAAGACGACCCTGCAGTTCATCCCCGATTGGGCGGAGTTCGGTGAGGCGTCCTTGGACGACCTCGCCAAGGACGCGCCGTTCATCGAGAGCTTCGCCTCCGAGGAGCTGACGTTCCCCGACGCGCGATTCCTTCAGGTCATCTATGAGATGGACATGTTCACGGCGCAGAACTATCTGCCGTCGTCACTGGCGCCGCTGCGGGGTCCGTCTTTCGTGATGGTCCGGGCGTATCACTTCCCGGAGACCCCGTGGGGGGAGACCTCGATCGCACAGGTGGGGGTGCTCTGCCGGTTCGGCTACCGCCCCCGCATCTTCCAGCTCGCGGCCCTGACCGACAACCCCGACGCCGTGGAGCCGTTGCGCTCAGGGTGGGGGATCCCACTGCGAACGGCTGACTCGGTCAAGCTCAAGCGCTACCACGACGGCAGTCATCTGAGCGTGGAGGACGGTGGCCGGGAACTGATCCAGATCGTCACGACCAAGCCCATCCTGACCGCCGGCAGCTCGATGGGCATCAACTCCAGCGTCGATCTGGTGGACACCCCGAAGGGCCTGCGCATCGTGCAGGTCGCGGAGAACTTCACGTTCAAGGTGGCGGAGGTGAGCACCCCGGAGATCCGGCAGTTCGACGCGGATGGTTGGGGTCTGCCCGGGATGCGGATGCGCTATCCCGTCTCGGCGATCTCGACCATCGCAGACATCACGTTGCGGCCGATCCAGTTCCTCGCCGACGCCGAGGGCCCGTCGCTCCTGTCGATTCGCTCCGTCGAGGAGTCCTGAGATGAGCCAGACCGGCTCCCTCATCGGCGAGGACGGCCACCGCAAGGCCCCGACCGAGCCGCCCGAGTACCCGGACTTCCGGGCGATCGAGGTCGAGTTCGACGGCAGACTGTGCGTGGTGACACTCGGGTCCGACCCGAACCGGGCCAACCCGAGCGACAAGATGACCCCTGAGCTGACCCAGTTCTTCCGGCTCGTGCGCTACGACCCGAGGCCGCGGGCGATCCTCATCCAGGGTCGGGGGCACAAATTCTCGTCGGGCGGCGACGTCGGCGGCATGCGTGAGCAGGCCAAGCGCATGGGCAACCTGCGTGAGAACCCCGACTGGGTGGCCCGGATTCCGGTGGACAGGTCGGACGAGCTCCCCATGGCGATCCTCAGCATGGAGATCCCGATGGTCGCGGCGATCACGGGGCACGCCATCGGCGCCGGGCTGGGGTTGGCGTTGTACTCGGATGTCACCGTCATGGATGAAGACGCCAAGATCGGGGATCCTCACACGCGTCGGGGATTGATGTCCCCCGGGGCCTACATGTTCCCGGCCCTGGTCGGGCTGCCGCGCGCGAAGGAGATGATCATGCGCGGCACGCTCGTCACAGGCGCCGAGGCGGAGCGGATCGGGCTGGTCAATCACGCGGTGGCTCACGCCGAGGTCATTCCGACGGCCCGTGAGATCGCCGAGGATCTGGCCACGCTGCCGCCGCTCGCCATGCGCTGGACGAAGAAGATCTTCAACAACATGGCCAAGGAGCAGTTCTTCCGCAACAACGCCGCCGGCGCAGCGCTGGAAGGACTCACCATGCTCAGTGAGGACCACCAGGAGTCGGTGATCGCCTGGCTCGACAAGCAGCCTCCCCCCGAATTCCACGGTCGATGACCCGGCCGGCCGTGAAGGGAACGAAACAGTGACACTCGAGATGACGAGCAACCAGACGACCACGCCCGACTGGTCGGGTGCCTTCGCCAGGATCTGGGAGGCGGAGGCGGTCACCATCGTGGGCGCCAATGAGTCCGGAGGTACGAGCGGGTGGATCATGCACTCGCTCACCCAGGGTGATCTGCCGTTCGCCGGGCGGATCAACCTGGTCAGCCGACGGGGCGGGATGATGTTCGGCCGCACGGCGGTCGCGTCCATCGACGAGGTCGATGGCGCTCTGGGGATCGTCTGGTTGCTCATCTCCGCGCCGCAGGTGCTCGACCTGCTGCCGCAGCTGGAGGGCCGTGGCGTCGTCGCGGTCAACGTGTTCACCGGCGGGTTCGGCGAGAGCGGCAACGACGAGGCCCAGCGTCAGCTGGTGGCGTGGTCGGAGCGCACCGGCATCCCGCTGTTCGGTCCGCAATCCCTCGGGTTCCTTTCAGCACAGCACGGGATGAATGTCATGATCAGCCGCCTGCGTGAGCCGGTGCGAGCGGGCGGCATCGGCCTTGTCAGTCAGTCGGGCGGCATGCTCATCAACTGCCTGTCGTCGGCGTGCGCGGCCGGACTGGGCATCCACTCGGCATTCTCCCTCGGCGGGTCGGCCGTCATGGACTACCTCACGGTCAGCCGCGCGCTCCTGGACACGGGCGTGCGTGCGCTGGGTGTGTACATCGAGACGGTCGGGGACCTCTCCGAGTTCGCGGCGCTGGCGCAGGAATCGGCGCGCCGCGACATCCCGATCGTCGCGCTCCTCGCCGGGCGGTCGAGCAAGGGGCAGGCGATCGCCGCCTCGCACACGGGGGCGATCGGCTCGCCGATGCGGCTGGTCGAGGGCATCGCCGAGCAATTCGGTGTCACCATCGTCTCGAACATCGACGCGATGGTGGCCTCCTTGGCCGCTCTGGACTCCTCCGGTTACCGGCGCTGGGGCGAAGGGCGTATCGGTGTCTTCGGGGGCAGCGGCGGCGCGCTGATCTCGTTCAGCGACCAGATCGACGGCACCGACCTCGTGCTGCCCGCCTTCGAGCGCGAGACCGCCGTCGAGCTCATGGGTGCCGAGCATGCGGACAAGGCCTACAACCCTTACGACATGGGAGCAGGGCTGCTCGGTCGGCCCGACGAGTTCCGCCGCGTGGTCGGCGCCGTCATCCGCGATGAGAACGTCGACATCGCCGTGCACCTGTTCGACGTCCCCGACCCGACGTACACCCCCCATGTCGGCTGGGTGATGGATGCCATCAACCTCACCCTGCACGCGGGTAAGCACCCCGTGTTGGCGACGAGTTCCGATCGCCGGGAGTTCCGTACATCGAACCTCTACGAGCGGACGACCGTCGCGCTCGGCAGCGCCCAGACGGTGGCCAAGCTCAGCGCGCTGTCGCGTTTCTCGAGCGGGGATGCCGGCACGCAGGACGTCGGAATCCGGTTCGAGGGTGACCCGGCTGGCCGGACACGCGTCGTGACCGGCGCCGAGATGCGGGGGTTGCTGGCAGGGGTTCCGCTCCGCTGGCCCGAGGAGTGGCGGGTCGGTCGTGACGAGAACCCCCGCGCGGCGCTCGCTGCTGCGAGGTATCCGCTGGTCGCGAAGGCCGAGGCCGACCTCGCGCATCGGGCGAAGGCGGGCGCTGTGCTCACCCACATCCCGGACGAGGCCGCGGGGGTCGCCGCTGTCGACTACCTGCGCGCCCTGTTCGACGGAGACATCACGTTCTCGGAGCGCGTCAGCTTCGACGAAGAGCACTTCGTCGGGCTGTCCCGGAGCGCGGAGGGGCAGCCTTTCGTGGCCATCGGCGAGGGCGGGTCGGGCGTAGAGGACAAGCGCGTCGGGGTGCGGATGCTGCCGCTGTCGCAGGTGCAGCTGGCGCGGACGCTCGAGCGCTATGTGCCTGCCATTGCGCGGCATGACGGTTTCCGCGCGGTCGTCGATGCGCTGACCGAGCTCATGCGGGACGAGCGGATCGAGTCGATCGACCTCAATCCGCTGGTCATCGACGAAGACGGCGCCGTCGCGGCGCTCGACGTGAAAGCGCACCTCTACGTCTGAGGTGGGTCAGGGGCGCGGGGGCACCCATGTGTGAGAACGAGGGCGAGCCGGTAGAGGTGCTGCCGGGGATCTGGCGCGTCGAAGCCGAGATGGTGAGCAGGCCGTATCGCATCACCACGAACGCCTACCTGCTGATGGGTGACGACGACGCGCTCGCGGTCGATACGGCATGGTGGAACGACGTGCCCACGCGGCATGTGGACGCGCTCGCCGCGCTCGCCGAGGCCGCCTCCGCTCCCCTGGGCGGGATCTTCCTGACCCACGCTCACCGCGACCATTCCGGTTTCGCAGAGCACCTCAGCGAACGGGGGGGCGACCCGCTGCCGGTCAGCCTGCATCGTGATGAGCAGCCCACGGTCGCTGCGATGTCCAACTACCAGGGGCTCCCGCACCGTCAGGCGGCCATCGACTGGTACTGCGGCTTCGGTTTCCCTGCCCACACAGCTGCGATGATCGTCGACACGAAGCAGCCGGACCACCCGCTGGTCGCTCGCGTGATGCGGTGGTGCGAAGACGATGCGGTGTTGGAAGTGGGGCGACGGCGGCTGAGGGTCCTCCCGACCCCGGGGCATACCCCCGGGCACGCGGCGCTGTTCGAAGAGGCCACCGGTGTGCTGTTCAGTGGCGACGCGATGCTCCCGCGCGGAAACGGCAACCCACATGTGACGGTGCGTCCCTTCACCGCTCACGATCCGCTGACCGACTATGTCGAGGGGCTGCGCCGTCTGCGCGACCTGGACATCAGAGTCTGCTTGCCAGGGCACGGTCCGCTCGTCGAAGACGTGGACGGGCTGATCCGCAGCCACCTCGATTACGTCGACACCAAGATGACACCTGTGCGTGCCGCGCTGGGCGACCGTCCGCTGACGGTCTACGAGATCGCAGGGACGATTCCCTGGCGGGGTGGTCGCAAGAGCTTCGCCGACCTGGTGAACGACGAGTGGTTCCTCGCGTTCGGCGACACCTTGGCGCGCGTTCGCCGCGCGGTGTCGCTCGGGTGGGCTGTGGAGGAACCCCGGGGCGACGGCGTCCCGACTTTTCGAGCTGCCTGAGCTGCGACGGCGCAGCTCACGAAGGGAGGAACGCATGAACGGCAATCGCGACAACGGCGTCGCCGTGATCACCGGAGGAGCGAACGGGATCGGCGAGGGGATCGCTGAGGCGCTCGCCGCGCGGGGGTTCGCGCTGGCGCTGATCGATATCCAGGAAGACCAGCTCGCACGGACGGTCGACCGTCTGCAAGGAGAAGGCGCCACCGTCCTCGGCCTGCGCGCGGACGTGCGCGACCCGGCGTCGCTGGGTGCCGCGGCGGAGGAGATCCGCGCCGCCCTCGGGCCGGTCACTGTGCTCTGCGCGAATGCCGGGTCGGGCGGCCGCGAGCGCCCCGCGTGGGAGATCCCGCTCGACGAATGGCGCTGGGTATACGACCTCAACGTGTTCGGGGCCATCGCCACCGTGCAGGCCTTTCTGCCCTCGATGATGCAAGCCGGCGTGGGGCACGTGATCATCACCGCTTCGATGCAGGGCATCACCACAGGGCGCATGGGACCGTACGCCTCCAGCAAGCATGCCGCGGCTTCGTTCGCCGAGATCCTCGGTGCGGACCTGGCTCGGCAGGGCTCGGCGGTGCGGGTCTCGTGCCTGTGTCCGAGCTTCACTCAGAACTCCATGCTGAAGAACCCCGACCAAGGGTGGCTGTACCGCGACGAGCCTCTGACCGAGGCGGAGCGCGAGGCCAGGCAGGATGTCGTGCGAAAGCTCGCCGAGTTCGGCAAGCCTGCGCGCGAGGTCGGCGAACTCGTAGCCGACTCCGTCCACACCGACCGGTTCTGGCTGATCCCGGAGCCGGCGGCGGTGGAACGGGTATGGCAGCGCGCAGAGCGGGTGTCGACTGACGCCGGGCTCCCTCCGCGCGTGGCGAACGTGTAGCGGCGTTCTGCGGCACTCCCGGTGCACGCAGGACGCCTCGGGCGACGAGGACCTCGCCGTCAAACGTGAGTGGGACTGTCCCGCTCGAAAAGAGAGGTGCATCAATGAAGTTGCAAGCTCTGTCCGCCGCAGTCGCGGCGCTCGCCCTGGTCCTGACCGCCTGCTCGAGTGCGCCGCCAGGAGAAAGCGGCGACGAGGGCTCCGGATCGGTCAGGACGGATGCCGTCGTCGCCACGACCGGGGAGATCCGGACGCTCGACCCCACTGCTTTGTCGACCGCCTTCACATCCGGCGGCGATCGGGCCTCGGCCATCTTCGGCTCGCTCATGAAGTACGACGAGGAGGGGGGAGTCGTGCCGGCGATGGCGCAGTCGCTGGAATCGGACGATCTGAAGGTATGGACGCTGACGCTGCGGGACGGGGTCGAGTTCACCGATGGCACCCCGTATGACGCCGAGGCCGTCCTGTTCAACATCGACCGCCACCGTGCTGAGGACAGTACGTCACCTGCCAAATCGCTGCTGTCATCGGTGGAGTCCATCGAGATCCTCGATCCGCTGACGCTGGAGTTCACCCTGGTGCGTCCGAGCGGATCCTTCCCGTCCCTGCTGACCAACAACACCACTCTGGGATATATCGGCTCGCCCACCGCGATGCAGGCAGACCCCGAAGGCTTCTCGACTGCGCCGGTCGCTGCCGGCCCGTTCGTCATGGAGGAGTGGGTGCGCGACAGCCACATGTCGCTGACCGCCAATCCGGACTACTGGGATGCCGACAACGTCGCCTTGACCTCCCTCCGGTTCAACACCATCGCAGACGCGCAGACGCGCACCCAGGCGCTGATGAGCAAGGCGCTCGACCTGGCGCCGCCGCTGCAGGGATCGGAATGGGTGCAGTTCCGGGACAATGACGACTTCGTCATCTACCTGGAGGGTTCGCTCGGGGCGCAGTCCTTCTATCCGAATGTCAGCCGCGGGCCGATGACGGATCCGGAGGTGCGTCGCGCGGTGCAGATGGGCATCGACCCGAAGTCGGCCAACACGGTGCTCAATGCCGACGCCATCGAGTGGGACGGCGATCACGATTGCGTGCCGTTCGTCCCCGACACCGATGCGTGCAGCTCCGGCTCGTACCCCGACGCGGACATCGAGGAGGCCAAGCGCATCATCGCCGACTACGCGGCGGATGGCGGTGACGTCAAGGTGCGGATGCTGTCCACGGTCACCCAGAAGTACTACCACGACTACTTCGAGCTCGTGCTGACCGAGCTCGGTTTCGACGTGGAGGTGAACGCCGCGGATCTCACGCAGTTCGCGGGGCAGACGGTCGAGGGCAACTACGACGTCATCGTCGCACTGCGGCTGCCCTTCGTGAGCCCCTTCCCCGCGTTCTTCAACCAGATCTCCAACACCGGAAGCAACTACCTGAAGCACGAGGACGCGGAGTTCCAGGCGGCACTGGAGACAGCCCGTGACGCGTCGCCCGAGGACCAGGCGGCCGCCTGGGGAGAGGTGAACAGGCAGATCGGTGAGAAGGGGTACGCCTTCTGGGCCACGCCCTCGTCGAACCGCGCCATCTCCGTGGCGGAGTTCCACCCCGGAAACGCCCTCACCATCGGCGGCGGCGGAGTGTGGTATCCCGCCGACGCGTACTTCAGCTGACCCGAATGTCGCGGGGGGGGGGGGGGGCGCCCCCCCCGCGTGTGATGTGTATGTTGGCTATGATGTTGTGGGTGTGGA